>JBAIYI010000576.1:0-3517 GCA_037915955.1 Terriglobales bacterium | reverse complement strand
AACGGCTGCGCACGTCAAATGCGGCGCGGCCATAATCGGCACTGATGTTCTGCGAGTTGCTGGCCACGCTGTTAGGTCCGCCGGTATCACTGTTGGCGAAGCTCAGGCTGTAGTAGCTGAAGATCGTCAGATTCTGGCTGGCGCGCACGTTCACGTTGCCGATCATCTGGTTCTGCTTGAAATCTGCTTCCGAGACGTATTGGAAGATGTTCCCCAAGGATGGATCAGGGCGGGAAGCGGGGTCGCCCGGATTGAGCGGCGTGTTGGCGTTGATCTGTACCAGCTGATGTATGCCGCGCGAATGAATATAGGTGAGGGTGGCCGTGGCTTTTTTCGAGACCTGTCGCTCCAAAGACGCTGCGGCCTGGACGGTGTAGGGCGTGCGCAGTCCATTACTCAGCTCGTATACCGTTGTTCCGGTTTCAGCCTTGAGTAGATTTACGTCAATCGGATTCGGAAAAGACTGATGGAGCAGCGCTGCATCCTGCTGCTCGTTCACCGAGAAGGTCTGCTGTAAAACACCGTTCTTCTGCAGAGTATTCAGCACAACGTTCTGCGGAACGCGATCATAGAAAATGCCGAAGCCTGTGCGCAGAACGGTTTTAGGGGCAGCATTCTTCTTTCCGCCGATGCCCCAGGCGAAGCCGATACGCGGCGCCCAGTCCGCATGGTCATTGATCTCATTCTGGGTCTCATACCGCAGGCCGTAACTCAACGTCATATTCTGGCGAACGCGCCAGTCGTCTTCTGCGTAGAGGCCCACGTCAGCAAAGGTGTTCGAGACTCCCGGCTGGCCGGTGACAACGGTGTACTGGCTGGGTTGGCGGACCTCAAACGCGGCTTGAGAGGTAAACAGATACGTGCCGTTGAAGTTCTGGGGTGTGGAATTCGAGAGCGTAGTTACACGCAGGCGCCCGCCGAATCGCATGAAGTGCTGCCCGCGATTGATCGATGTGTAGTTTTGGAGTTCGTAATGGTCGCTGTCAGAGCTGGTGATCCCAATAGGATTGCCACCCGCGGTGACGTTATCCTGAACGATGATTGCCGGCGCCGAACTGAGGGCATTCTGATTACTGCTCGCACGCTGCCATTCGAACCGTGTTTCGTTGATTGCCCGCGCGCCGATCACCTGCGTATCGCTTATCTGGACGGTATGTTCCGTGCTGGCTGAGTTGAAAGAATAGGTGGGCAACGTAAGCTGGCCTACACCGGCATTGTCCTGCGTGTCGTGGACATACTGGTAGCGCGCGGTGAGCGTGTTGTTTTGTGTGAGCTGGTAGTCCACGCGCGGGCTGATGTTGGTGCGCATGTGGGGATTGGGAACCGAGCACGGCAACGTGCTGCCGCAGCTAAACCCGGGGACCGCATTAGCAGCGCCTTCCGCAAGCTGCGCCGCGATGACCGAGAGATCATTGATATCGCGCCGCTCCAAGCTCACCAGGTAAGAAGCCTTCTTGCTGATCGGCCCGCCGATGCTGCCGTTGTACATTTGCGTGCTGAAATCACCCTTGGTGGCGGCAAAAGGATTCTGCGAGTCCATGAAGGAGTGATTGTCATTCAACAGGAACTGGCCGTGAACCTTGTCGGTGCCGGGCTTGGTGAGGATCTCAATACGGCCGAAGCCCATGCGATCATACTGGGCAGAAAACGGATTCTGGTTGATGCGGATTTCGCGGATGGATGACTTGGGCGGAAGCTGGCCGCCGGTGAAGCCGTCAATGTAAATCTGTCCGCCATTGGGGCCGGCCGAAGGCCCGGCCAGGGCCTGGAGTTCGGACTGAAGTTCGTCAGGGTCGTCAGAGAGCGCATCCAGATCTTTGCCGCTGATCACGAGCGTGCTGGCGTTCTGGTCAGGATTGGTGCTGACGCGCGCGGCTTCGCCTTCGACATCGACAATCTGCTCTTCCACCTGGACCTGAAGCACCAGGTTCATGTGGAGGTCCTGCCCGGCGGCGAGTTCGACGTCCTTACTATATTTTGAAAACCCTTTTTCGTTTACCTCGACCGTGTATTTACCGGGAGGCAGAGCTTTCAGGTTATACGAGCCGACGCCGTCAGACTTTGCCTGGGTGGTCTGGCCGGTGGCGTTGTTCTTGATCGTGATGTCGGCGTTGGGGATCACTGCACCCGTGGGATCGATCACCTCGCCATGCAGGCGCGCCGGCTGGCCTTGCGCCTGGAGAGACAATGGGGTGATCAGGAAAAGAAGCGTGGATAGAAAAGCGAGCTTAAGAAATGATTGCGGCCAGCGAAACATAGAGTCCTTTAACCTGGTGCATTGCATTACTGGGGCCCGCCTTCACCGGGCGTGGAAAGATTCCAGCCATTGAGAAGTGCGGCCGCTCCAGCAGTGTTCGGGGCAGTAAGAATCGGTTCCACTCCGCTGAGCAAGGTAATAGCGCTTACCTCAGAGCCACGGCCGGCAGTGGAGACGATCATGACCGCTTCTTCCTTTTGCAGGTCAGCTACCGTGACCGCCGGGAGGCGATTGATCATCTGCTGAAAATCCGGCGGGCCTCCACCGGAACGACCGCCTCCAGCAAAACCGCCCGGGCTGCCATGGGCGCCCTGTCCGGGATTTCCACCCGGAACTGCTCCGCCGTTCTGCGCGCCGCCCTGTGCTGAGGCAGCCATCTGCTGCGCCGCTTCCGGCGACTTGAGGAAGAACGCAATCCGCTGCGCAAGTTGCGGAGGAAGTTTGCGCAATTGCGATTCGGGGGTCAACTTCACGGTGACAGATTTTTTCGCCAGAATGTCCTTCACCGTAATGGTATTTGCAGCAGCATCAATGGAGCTGATGGTCCCCGCTATGTTGCGAAAGCTACCGGAGATGACCTGCTCGGCCGTGAGTTCTTTTCCATCCGCGCTCTTTGATCCGCGGGCACGAAGCTGGTCGCCTTTCTGGATCTGGTCGAAACTGCTCTTTTCGGCATCGGCAAAACGGATGGAATCAGGCGCATAACGCAGGAATGAAGTTTTTTCCGTGGTCTTGACGCTGACGCTCTGCGCCGGCGCGACCGAGACCGTTACGGCATGATTCGCGGAATCAACCGCGGTAACGATTCCGCTGGCGCCGCGACGCTGCCACTCCTGCATTTCCTTCTGCTGCTTCTGTGCAACCTCGCCGGCCTTCATGACGATAATGGACGAAGCGACGAAGGAACCGGGAGCATCGCCGGCCTTGCCGCGAACGAGCATGCGGTCGCCCACCTGGATATCAGAGAGCGCCATAGGCTCCGCCGATTTCAAGTCGGTCTGGCCAGGTGCAACACGCAGGATGCGCGCACCTTCCTGAACTGTGATGGAGAGATCCGGTCCGGAATCAGCTTTGAGCTGAAGGTTATTTCCGCTGATCGACTTCACAGTTCCGGTCTGGCGCGCGACCGTGGCCTGCTGCGCAGTCATGAGCGACGCAATCGCCACCATCAGCGTGAGTAACGCGGCTTTGCTCTTCATTAATTTTTGCCTCAAATTTTGGGTGCCGTCTCCTGCGCTCGAACGCGCGCAACCATCCTGT
>JBAIYI010000484.1:0-10310 GCA_037915955.1 Terriglobales bacterium | reverse complement strand
AAAGAAACTGCCCATTGGAACTTACTCCAACGTTGATGGGTGTGCTGCATGCAGGCGGAACGCTAGGTTGGCAGACTGGGGTAGGCGCCACTGCGGTTCCGACTGGGGTCAGCAGGCCGCTGGCATGGTCGATTGAGAAGCCTGAGACGGTGTTACTGTTGTCATTGGCAACATAGACGAAGTTCTTTGCCGGAGTGAACGTCATGCTTACCGGCCGCGGATTCGTACTGAACGAAGAAATGTTCAGGCTCTGCAGTTCGCCGTTCTGCCTGAGTGAGAGGGCCTGAATGGAGTTCTGCCCCACCCCGGACGCATAGACCAGTGCGAGCTGAGGTATCGTTTTTGAACCGCCGCAACCCGCGAAAAGTATCAGGACAAACCCCAACGACGCGCAACTCAGTGCTTTCATGATGCCTGTTCTGCCTTTTTAAAGTTCCCGGACAAGGCACATGCCGTCTCAAGACGCCTGCCGGAAGATGTGTGAATGATGATGCACCAGTCTAGCCGTTACCCGCATTTCTAGCCAGTCCCGGCTGTCATCCGGGCCAGAGAACCACGATTAGAACGCAAACAACGGGATCGTTTGCGCCAATAAGTAAATTAAAGACAGCATTGAAACGGAAATCAGCCGGCAGCGGCCAGGAAGCGGGGATTATGAAGGAGGATTTCGGAGTCGAAGCGGCCCAGAGCCTGGCAGGGCTGTCCGGCGTGGTAGCGCATCGCGAGGTGCCGGCCTTCGAAACCGATCTCGGTGTAGCTCAAGCTGGCTGCCTCCGGTCGATGCATGCACACGCTGAACGACCCTCGTACGGGAGTGTGGGCCGCATGGAGGCGTCTCAACCAGTCTGCGGACCCGGCGTCGCGCCGCTGCCACGCCGTTTGGCAGAAAGCTCCGCGGACCTGTGTGGCCAGCGAGTCTGAAATACCGGAAGAAAACCAGTGGTGAGATCGCCAAGTCCAGGGCCGGCTCTTCAAAGAGGCACCGTCCCACCGCCATTCCACTATGATCTGCTCCTGCGGAAAAAATCCAACGGCGAGAAACGGTAGCATGCCAGAGAGATCTGATTTCTCCATCCGGCGAACAACATCCTTCATGTTTCCGCCATGGATGACCTCAGGAATCAAGGTGCCGCGGCTGCGCACCTTTTCTCCGGCTTCAGGCCCGCGATTCTGATTGAGCACGGCAACGGTGCCCCCTGAAGCGTTCGCGGCGATCCAGGTGCCCCCAGTGGCAGCTTCCCGGGGATACGCTGCTTCCATGCCACTCTTTTCCGTCACCATTGGCAGCAATGCTGCGGGACGGAGCCGGTTCTCGTCCCGGTTCATGCCGATCAGATAACCACCGGGTTTAGGAATGAACGTCAGTGTGCACATGGTTCCTCTCGGAGGTGTGCTGCAAACCTTGTCGCAGGATTTGATGAGAGGACGCGGCCTCGCGTTCCTAACGAGCGCTAACTTGAGTCGCAAGTCTCAGGTCCAAAGTACCTGCCCCGGCCCTCATCGGCGCTTGATCTTCCGGCTGCTCAAATTCACTGAACCATCACACGGCTTTTACTTCCATTTAACTGCCAGTCACTACGCTGCTCAAAAGATGCGACTCGGATGGCGAGCAAAGGAAGATCATGGCGGGGGAGCCGGCGCCCGCAAGCGAGCTTTTGCTCCGCATATGCTCACCAATCCTTTCCTGCCTGCTTTTTTGTGGGCACGCGGCGCGCTCGCGCAGAAGTTCCCGCCGTTTCCCCGCCCGGCCAGCTCTCGTCAATTAGTTTCGCCTCCATATCGCGCCTGCCTTGCCACCACCGGGGAGGAACGCAAAGCAGCGTTTCGTCTGCGCTTTGCGGTGTTCAATCTCGAGCTGAATGAAGGGCTGCCGGCGGCATTTCAAACCGGGGAGGATACCGACCGGTACGACCGTTATTGTGACCACATTGTTGTGACCGACGAGCGCTCCGGCAGGATCGTAGGCACCTATCGCCTGCAAACGGGGACTTCGGCGGCGCGGCATATCGGCTATTACAGCGAGCAGGAGTTCGATTTCGCGCCGTACCGGATCCTGCGCGACGAACTCGTGGAACTAGGACGCGCCTGCATCCATCCGGATCACCGCAGCTATGAAGTGCTGATGCTGCTGTGGAAGTCAATTACCCATTACGCGGCAGACCGGAAGGCGCGATATCTCATCGGATGCAGTTCGCTCACCTCGCAGGATCCGGCGGAAGGCCTCGGCGTATATGCACGATTGAAGACGGCCCTGGTTACTGAACCGCTGCAAACCAGCCCCACTCCCCCATATTCGTTGCCGCCTTGCCGAGCCCAAGTGGATGCTCGGCCTCCCAAGCTTCTCCGGACCTATCTGGCCCTGGGCGCGAAAATCTGCGGACCGCCGGCCTTCGACCGTGAATTCAAAACCATCGACTTTCTCACGCTCATGGACTTAAATAATCTGACGCCGTCAATCCGCGCCAGATTATTCGAGTCGTGAGCAAAGACCAGAGCTCAGCCACAAAACTGTTTCGCATGGTGAGTCGCGGAATACCACTAGGCGCCTGTGTGCTCGGCTGCCTGGTGGAACTTACGTCGTGCGCTGCAGTACGAAGGCTGAATGCAATCTCCCGGGCACGGGTTTTGCAGAAGTGGTGCCGCCGTGTGATCGCGCTGTTGCGCCTTGAATTCATCGTGCAAGGTCCGGTTCCACCTTCCGGGCTCATCGTCTCCAATCATCTGAGTTATCTGGATGTGCTGGTTTTCAGCGCGGCAGCACAAAGCTGCTTTGTCTCGAAGATGGAAGTGCGATCATGGCCGGTGGTGGGTTGGGCCGCGCACCTGGCCGGAACCATTTTCATCGATCGCTCGCGAGCGGCCGCTACGCACGAGATTCAACCTGAGATGCAGGCTGCCCTTGCTGCAGGTGTTCGGCTGGTGCTGTTCCCTGAGGGAACCAGTTCCAGCGGAGAAGCCCTGCTGCCGTTTCGTTCGTCGCTTTTTCAACCGGCCATTGATCTGAATGCGCCAATTACGGCAGCGGCGATTACTTACTCAATTCCCGACGGTGATCCGGGGCAGGAGGTCTGCTACTGGGGCGAGATGACGCTGCTGCCGCACCTTCTTAATCTGCTGACGAAAGACCGTATCTTAGCGGAGCTGCGCTTCTCCCGGGAGCAGCTTGTCTTTCAGGAACGCAAAGAAGCTGCACGACGCCTGCAATCCACCATTGAGGCTTTGCGACTCCAGGCCACCGGCCAGGAGACTGAAATCAGAACAGATAGCTCCATGTAACTTCTGCCCCGCCTGCGAATCTCAGACCGGGCGGGTAGCTACAGTCCGTGGAGTGCCTTGAGAGGCGAAGCTATAATGACGGCCTTTGACCAGAGACAGATTTCAGAGGAGCGCGCCAGGTGAGCTTGTCTGCAATGCCGGCCCCCGCTAAGCCGAGCGGACGCACGCAGGAGCAGGAAAACACGCTTATAGAGCGTGTCTGCAACGGCGAGAAGCACCTGTTTTTCGAGCTTATCAGCCCGTACCAGAAGTCGGTCTATGTGGCGGCGCATTCGGTGCTGCAGAACGAAGCCGATGCCGAAGAAGTAGCACAGGAAGCGTTTCTGAAGGCTTTTTCCCATCTGGCCGGCTTTCGTCGAGAATCCAAGTTCAGCACGTGGCTGATCCAGATAGCAGTAAATGAAGCGCGCATGAAGCGCCGCAAAGACCGCAAGTCGCTGTACGAATCCATGGATGAACAGGACTCGACGCAAGAAGGCGATTACATCCCCAGGGATTTTGCCGACTGGCGAGAGATTCCTTCCGAGGCGCTGCAGCAGAAAGAGCTTAAACAGGCGCTGGAGCGAGCGTTGAACGGGCTGGATTCGAAGTACCGCGAGGTCTTCGTCATGCGCGATATCGAGGAGCTGAGCATTGCAGACACCGCCCAGGCGCTGGCGATCAGCGAAGCATCAGTCAAGACCCGACTGCTTCGCGCGCGACTGCAAATGAGAGATGCCCTGGCGCCCGGCTACGACGGCGCATGGCGCATAGGAGACGGAAACTGGAAGAAAGTGAGGCCCTGGTAACATGCCGATCATAGAAATCAGCTGCTATCACGTGTGGCGCGAAATCTCGAACTACATTGAAGGCGAGATCGATCCTGAGCTGCGCCGCCGCATGGAAGAACACTTCAAGGGATGTGAGCACTGCGCCGCGGTGCTCGACGGCACGCGCAATGTGCTGCGCCTGGTCGGAGACGGACGCACATTCGAGCTGCCAAACGGGTTCAGTGACCGCCTGAAACAGCGCCTGAAAAAGGAACTCGGTGACTAGCTTGCGCTGGTTCCGCCCGCAGCCTCGGCCAACGCTGCTTCATCCTCCGGCAGCATGCGTGGCGGCAGTTCCCTGTTCGTTATAGTGAAGTTGATCTTCCACTCGCCATTCACTCTTATCCACGTTTCAGAATAGCGATACAGCGTGCTTGAGATCTCGCCGGTAATCTTGTGCGTGAGGCGCACCTTGTACCAGCCACGTTCCGTGGCAAGGCCCTCCAGCACGGTGACCCGAGCCATAATGATGCCCAGGTTCACGTGATAACGGTCGAACAGCGCACTGGCACGATGGCGCAGCGCCTTCGCGCTGTCATAGCCGTAAAAGCTGGGCTCGCCGTCTGACCAGTCAATAAACTGCGGGGCGAACACAGAGACCAGCCGCTCCACATCGCCGCTGTTGTACGCCTCGCGGTATTCAGTTCGTGCGATGGCGATCCGGTCTTCATCGGAGTAGGGCAAAAGCCACCTTCCTGATACGCGCATTCTTTGAGCGCAATGTAATGCACGAGCGGGCGCAGCGTCAAAAGCGTCACCGCAAATCGCCTATACTCGTCACGCATGGATGTTTCTGTGGCAGAATTTTCCGACCGTTCCGCAACTCCAGCGGTCGAAGGAGTCCTGCTTTCGCCTGAACAACGGAACGGAGATGCCATTGTGCTTACCCATGGCGCGGGAGCCGACTGCAACTCCAGACTTCTGACGGCAATGAGCGAGGCGTTTGCGACAGAGGGTTATCTGGTGCTGCGCTGCAATCTTCCTTTTCGCCAGGAGCGGCCGCATGGACCGCCATTTCCGGCAAGCGCAGCGCGCGATCGGGAAGGGCTGAGGCGCGCGCTGGACGTCTTGCGCTCGAAAACTTCGGGCCGCATCTTTCTTGGGGGACACTCTTACGGGGGCAGGCAGGCCACCATGCTTGCTGCAGAATACCCGGAGGTGACCCCGGCGTTGCTGCTTTTTTCCTATCCGCTGCATCCTCCGCGCAAACCGGAGCAACTGCGCACCGCGCATCTGCCGAACCTGCGTACACCTGCGCTTTTTGTCCACGGTGGCCGTGATCCCTTCGGTTCAATGGAAGAAATGGAAACCGCACTGGCCTTGATTCCTGCTAAGCATGAGTTGATGGCAGTCGAGAACGCCGGTCATGACTTGCTGGGCAAGAAAACGGCTGGCGACCTGCCCTCGGCTGTGGTGGCATATTTCCAAGCCTTTGTGAAATCAGCGCTCTAGCGCCTCCCGGGCTACGCTCACCTGCTCTGGTGACTAGGGTCACGGAATCGGCACACCGCAAATAGCAACATATAGTGTGTGTCTATAGAGAGCTCCGTCGGCTGGCCCTCACGGTCGCGGTAGCGGCCCTGATCTTCTGGCCATTTCGTGCAGGCGCACCCGGCGCGAACAAGGTAATTGCTGCCTCTCTCGATCTATCGCCGATTCAGGCGTCATCCTCTGCAGGACTAAGCGTACAGGACAACATTCGTTCTCTGGTTGGCGGATCTGAGCTGAGAACTTTGCGCTGGCCGAATTTTTTCTACTTCAAGTCTGCTGTGAACGCGCTTTATGCCCCCGGTTACCAGCCGTTGTGGATAAGTGGAGACCAGCCGACTGGTGCGGCGCGGGCCTTGATTGCAATTCTGCAGCGCGCCGACGAGAAAGGCTTGCAGCCGGATGATTACGAAGGTCCGAAATGGCAGGCCAGACTACAGAACCTGAGTGCGGGCGGGACATTGGCGCAGGCGGAATTTGACGTGTCGCTCAGCATCTCAGCTCTGCGTTACATTACGGACCTCCATGTCGGACGGGTGGATCCGGGGAGCCTGCATTACGGTATACCAAGGCACCAGTTCAATGCGGCGGATTTTATCCGCACCCGAATCCTGACCTCAGGCGATGTAAGAACTGAGTTGGCCAGCATTGAGCCGCAATTCGCACGCTACCAGCGCACCGCGAAAGTCTTAGCGCGATACAGCGAGCTTGCGCGCATACCAGAAGAGCCTCCGCTTCCTCCGGTCCCGGAAAAAGGCCTGTCCTCGGGACAGACGTACGTGGCGGCGCAGCAGTTGGCGCGGCGGTTGACGCAATTTGGCGATCTGGCGCCGGAGGCTGTACTACCGCAGCAGCCCGATCTGTATGCCGGCGAACTGGTCAAAGCGGTCAAGAGCTTCCAACGCAGGCACGACCTTACCGCTGATGGAAAACTGACACGCGAGACCATCCGGGAACTCAACGTACCTGCATCGCGAAGGCTGCAGCAACTTCAATACACGCTGGAGCGCTGGCGCTGGCTGCCTGACACCGTTAAGCCTCCGTTGGTCGTGGTGAACCTGCCTGAGTTTCGTTTGCGCGCGTATGACGCCAATGGTCCGGTGCTGTCAATGAAGGTGGTCGTGGGCAAGGCGGCCGGACATCACACGCCCGTTTTTACTGACGAGATGGAATATGTCATCTTCCGGCCATTCTGGAATGTGCCTTCCAGCATCATCTACAACGAGATTCTTCCCGCGCTGCGACGCAATCCCGGATACATTGAGCGCCACAGGATGGAAGTGACCGGTCCGCATGGCCAGATCATTACCGAAGGCGCAGTGTCCGGCGACACTCTGAGCGGGCTACGCTCCGGTAAGTACGAAATTCGGCAGCGACCTGGGGCTCACAACGCGTTGGGGCTGGTGAAGTTTGATTTTCCCAATCCTTATGACGTTTACATGCACGGAACGCCACAGAACGAACTCTTCTCCCGCAGCCGGCGGGATTTCAGCCACGGCTGCATACGTGTGGAAGACCCCACCGCGATGGCCAACTGGATCCTGGGATTTGAACTTCCCGGCGTATGGCCGCCTGAGCGTATTCAGGAAGCAATGAACGGTGAACGCACGATTCGCGTGAACCTGCCCAAACGGATTCCAGTGCTGATCATCTACCAAACCGCAATGGCCGGAGAGAACGGCGAGGTCCGGTTCTTCCCGGACATCTACAAGCTCGATGCAGAATTAGAGCGGGCCCTGGCGGGCCCGCATAAATAGCTCAATTACCAGCGACGGACGCGTCCCACATCCACGTGAACGAACTGCTCGCCGGCATAGTAGCCGACGCCGCCACGGTGAAGGTTCAGAGCAGCATCACGCAACGTGGCGGTCTGGACTCCCGGAATGCGAATGTCAATGGCCATCGCCTGCATGTGCAGGCTGTTTTTGGCTACGGCCTTTGACCGGCTGCGAAGGAAGTTATTACTCCAGGGCGTGCGGTATCCACACACCACATTGATCTCGGCATCTGGATGTCCCACAGAGGCTGTGAGGTCATGAAGCAGGTCAAACACACGCGGGTCATAGTGACTGACGGTCTGGGTGCGATGGTCACGCAGGAAATGATTAAGCTCGCTGATCGCTTCCGGAACGTAGTTGTCTCCGCGGCGATAAACGATGTCAATGTGCTCGCCCGTATGCGTCTCGAACAAGCGCAGCTCGTACGGCTTGGCTGGATTCGCTGGCGAGGGTGTAGGTGTTGGGCGTGCCCCGGTCGAAATAAAGAGGCAAAGAAGAGAGGATACAGCTACTCTGAACACAACCTCACGATTTTATCACGTGCGCGCACGATCGAGAACTGTACTTGAACGCAGCTCTCGTCATAGTGTGAAAAGTTTTGCAGCCTGACGATTCGGCTCCTGAAGGATGCTTTCGAACAGCTACGCCTGACCTTGAGCGTTTTTATGCTTGCGCGATCCTGACCGGCCGCAGAATTTGTCCCGCACCGTACGCAGTTCGTCATAGCTGGTGCTCACTTCTTCCGCCAGGGCCTTCAGCAGCGAAATGTTGTTCTTCTGGTCCGCCATGGTCCTGAGCAGCGTCTCGCGCGGGATGAAGACGCCCCGCGTGTCACGCAATGCACGCATGGTGCAGGAATATCTTTCGCCGGCAATGGAATCAACCAGAGCCACGTAAGCGGGCGGATGGATGCATCCGAGCGGCAGACTGCCCTTTTCCTGCGATTCCATGCAGGTGGTGACCTCACCGGTCACAATGAAATAGGCGCCTTCGGCCTTTTCTCCTTCCCGGAACAAGACAGTTCCGGAAGGGAAATATACTTGTGGCTGATTGGCGATCATAAGTTCCAACCCTTCCTGTGCGCGACTGGGGAGATCGGCGACCATCGTTAACGTAGATTAATGGTCTTTCGCTGGATTCGCTGTGTCGGTCATCACCGAAATAAGTGATTTACTAGGCTCCGGCCAATTCTTTCAGTCGATCAGGGTCTTTCAGGATTACGGTAGCGCCTTTTATGTCAATTACGTTCTTCCGCTTAAGATTGCCGAGGATGCGAGTGACAGTTTCACGGGTGCTGCCAATCATTTGCGCGATCTCTTCATGCTTGTAAGGGACCTTGAAGCGGCCCTGCTGGGCGGCAGCGCCGCTCGCCCAGCCCAGCAGCAGCCGGGCCAATTTTTCTTCCACTGAGCCGGAAAGACCCAGACAACGGATTCCTTCCTGGGCGGCGCGGCAATCGGCCGTAAGCTGGCCTGCCGTCTTCAAAGCCGCTTCCGTATTCTCGCCGATGTATTTCATGAAATCTTTGGTTGTCATGAAATTAACCTGGCAGGACTCGAGCAATTCTGCGGTCTCATCGTGCTCGCGATTGCTTAGAGCGGCTTCCACTCCCAGCACCTCGCCAGGTACTGCAACCTTCAGGATGATGACCTTGCCTTGACGGGACGAGGTGTACAGTTTGGCCCGGCCGTTGCAGAGAATGAAAACACCCCGAGGCGCCTGACCCTCGATGTACAAGAGCGTTCCTGCGGGATACACAGACGTCGACTTGCTGCTCTGCAACTGCTCCAATGCCGCCGAGGACACATTGCAGAACTGTCGCTGTCCGCGCACGGGACAGTTGATGCAGTTTTCCTGAATTTCAAAGCCGTAGGGCGACCGCATTTAAGCACCACCTGGTGCCGCCCCCAATGGTTAGCGCTGTACCCCATGGAACTGTCAAGCGCTTTGGGGTAGACATCTCCAACCGCAGTCTCGCCGATGAATGCCGGAAATGCCGTGACGGTGGTCACGTAGAGCAGAACTGCGCTCACGCCTGATAAGGCACGATCAGTACCGGACAGGATGCCGAGCACGCTACCCCATAGGCGGTCCCACCGATGAGGTGACTGGCAAAACTAGAGAGTGCACCTGCGCCGCGCGCGCCAAGCACGATCAAGTCCGCTTCCAATTCGCGCGCTGCGGCTGTGATCTCAACAGCCGGCTCGCCGAAGCGCACGAGTTTTTCACCTGCTTCCATCGCTCCAGTGAAATCATGACGATGTTCATGCAGCCAGTCTTCCAGTTTCTTCAAATCAATGATCCGGTCAAAAGAAAATCCCGAGGAACTCTGTGAGTCAACATACAGCGTGACGAACTCAGCGGCGTGATCTTCGGCGATACCGGCAGCGTAAAGCAGCGCCGTAGTGGAAACCTGGGAAAGATCCGTAGCGTAGAGCACCCGGTGGAAATGCGGCGCATGCTGTTCATGCAAGTGTGCCGGAGGCAGCACCAGCACCGGCCACGGGGATCGGCGAAATACTTCTTCTGTGACTGAACCGGAGAGAAGTTTGCGAAGCCCATGACGGGCATGTGTGGCCACCACCAGCAGGTCAGGGTGGCGCGCCTCTAAATCGTGGAGAAGATTCGCCACGTTGGGCACCGTTAGTACCACGCCTTCCACCATCTCCCGCTCAGTTGCCTGAAGACCGGAAATAAGAGAGCGGCCCTTCTCTTCCGCCTGCTGGCGAGGAGTTGGACCGCCGGTCCAGTCTGGAACGGGTTCAGGAGGGACTATGAGCGGCGGCTCCGGCTCATAAGCATGGGCCAGTACGAGCCTGGCTCCATACCACTGTGCCAGCGCCGCTGCGTAATGCAGAGGCACCTCTGATCCACTTTCCAGGTCAGTCAGAAATGCTATGTGCCTGAATTGCACATGACGGCCAATCGCAGTTGATGCCATGGTGCTAGTTCTCCAGCG
>JBAIYI010000915.1:0-2872 GCA_037915955.1 Terriglobales bacterium | reverse complement strand
ACCATCGCAATCAGAAGCCCAGCGCTGAACGCAAGCCTTTGGAGGGGTACGCGCACCACCTTATATTAGACGGACTTGCGTGCCATTAGGCGGACTCGCACCTGAAGGCACTGCTTTACTCCACGTGAGCGGTAAACGCCCCGGTCTCAACTCGACCTGCGCGCTTGACCTGCACGAAGATGTGGTAGTCGCCCGGCGTGGGGAAGCCGTAAGGGAAAGAAATTTCCGGCCCGATCGTCTGCTGCGATGCATGATCCATGCCTGCCATCCCCTGCATTGCAGTATCGCTGCTCTCGGCTGTTCCGGTTTCGGCGATGCTTACCGCAGCCATCGCCACCGAACCCGCTGGATGAACATGGGCAAAGATGTTTCCATCATTGCTGAGAAACACCGCGTGTCCGGCCATTCCCATGTAGGGCTCAAGGTTTGTTGCAGGCTTGCCATCCTTATCTTCTATACGGAAACGAAACCAGAAAGGATTGGCTGCTTTCAGCGGTGATGCATCGCGCAGCCAGACCATGCGGTCTCCATTTGCAAGCTGCGCGGTGCGTTCACTTGCAGCCAGCGCCGGCTCGCCGGAATCGTCACCCGCAAGCGGCTGGCCTGAGATCGCGGGCAGATCAACCGTGCCTACCTGCGTCTCCGGGAAGCCGGTGTGGTGCACGATATCCGCATAGATCTGGTACCTTCCCGCCGGTACCGAAGGCAGAGCTGCGCTGAACTCACCGGTTTCATCCTGCCGGGGATGGAGGTGCCAGAAACTCTTCATCTCCGGCGTGCTCACCAGAAACAGGTGCATAAGATGGCCATGATCAGGAATAAGATCGTCCAGTTGCAGCCGGTCCGGCGAGCGATAGATAAACCGGTTGCGCTCTTCTTCATTCGGATTGCTGATATGAAGCTGAAGAAAGTTTCCGGGTTTCAGCACGGCCTCTACATGTGGGACCTTGTAGTTGAGGCGTGCATTTGCCGCCGCCTCGGCTTTCCACCACTGGTTGCCGAAGAGAATTGTGCCGACCACAATGATCGTTGCGATCGCTTCACGCAGATAGCCGCGTTTTCTTTTCCTCGGATCGGGCTCGGCTCCCGGCTCGAGATCGGCTTCGCGCGCCGCCGCTCCGGCCATGCTGATGAAGCCAATTACGAGTGCCAGGCCGAGCACCGCAAGAATCGCTCCCAGCGCAGCCTGCATGGTTGACGAATTCCGCGAGACAGCGGGCAGTGGCACTGAGAGTTGTCCCTTGCCCTGCGCGCCTTCGGCTTCCACCTGCACCTTCCACGAGCCGCGCGTCATGATCCAAAGTTTGCCGGTAAAGAGCTGGGGATCGTGTTGCGAGCGCTCTGCCGTATCCGCCACCGGCGCCAGCTTTGACGCCTCGCCGACCATCCGCAGCGGCACCACCTGGATGCGTGTCACGTCCTTGTCCGCACAGCGGATCTCAATGGTGGCCACGCCCGGCACCACCGCGGGCGGACGGATCGTTACCAGCAGGTGATACGGGCCGGCATTGCCGTCAAAGTAAACGTCGGGGCTGTTCACATGCGCCGAAAGCGTGAACGGCAGCAGCAGCGTAAGAGCAAGAAGAATTCGTCGCATGGAGGTTACCGCTTCAGTCGTTTCAGCCATCCGCCCAGCACAATTCCCAGCCACATGAAAAACACGCTCGAAACGAGTGCCAGCACCATGTTCGACCAGAACTGGACTGCCGATTTGTCGGTGTTGAAAAAGATGTTGCGGACGGAGTGCGCCTCCGGGCTGGCGAAATAGGGATAGTTGGCTGTATTGAAGAACCAGTTCCGCGCGGCCGGGGTCATCAGAAAAGATGCGAACGGCCACTCGATGGCCACCAGCAGCGCCAGATACACTGCGCCGGCAAATGCCGCTTGCGCCCAGCGCGACGCATCTTTGAATTTCGGCATCGCCAGATCCAGCACAATCGCCGGAATGATCAGCAGGATGGGAAATGGCAGCGCCACCATGTGCGTGATCGGCTGATAGACCGGACCAAGTTTCGGCGTGGCAGGAAAGAGCGGCAGGATCCACAGCATCAGCAGGACAAACGCGGTGTAAACGCCACTCACAATGGTCCGGCCCCAGCGATGTCCCATGGCGCGCGCCAGCCCTTCAATGATGAGCGGCGTGGCAATGCTCAGCGCCACGTAGGCGCTGCTGCTGTGCAGAAAAATCCTTTGGGTGTATTCCAGCTTCAGGATCATGCTGTTGAGCAGCGCAAAGCCGGCCAGCAGTCCCACAATCCACTGCAACTGGCGGAACGCCTCGCCTTCAGAGCGATTCAACTCAGAGATGGTCAGCAGCAGGCCGCCCCATATGATTCCGGCAATTCCCAGAGCCAGCACGGTGTGCGGCGGGCTCAGGATTTTCACGTCCAGCCCGTAGGCTTCGTGCCACCAGTTATCGAAGGGCGCCGAAGTGACCATGGCGATTCCGCCCCATGCGGCGAGAAACGCGCCCAGAGGTCCGCGAAAGCCGAGCACGTTGACCGAGATCGCGCGCAGGCTGGAATTCTTGTTAAAGGTAGCGCCAAGGATGGTGAAGGCGCATACCGCGGCTGTAAGTACGCCGCCAAACTGGATCAGCAGGTGCGCCGGGGTCCAGAAGGTGTCGCGGCCAATGCTTTCATGCCAGGAGATGTCCCAGTAGAGCCCGACGGCGATCGAAAAGGACGATGCCAGGCAGGCCCACACGGTCCATGGGACAACGCGCGTGACGGTAGATTCCCGGGAGAGGGCGATGGGGGCAGAAATCGCGCCCGCTTTGGAATTCATGTACAGCCTTCCGTAGAGCTTGGGTTTCAGCTATACAGAATACACTGAATGACCATTCATTTTCTGCCCCTCGCCCATTCCGGAC
>JBAIYI010000577.1:0-5133 GCA_037915955.1 Terriglobales bacterium | reverse complement strand
GTGGAGGCACCGGCCGGCAACGGCGGCGCTGCCCCGAGTGCGGCGGCGCGGGGTTCCTGCAAAAAGCGGAAACCTTTGACGTCCGCATACCCGCGGGTGTGGACACGGGGTCCCGCGTGCGCGTCCCCCGCAAGGGAAACGCCGGAATCAACGGCGGCGCGCCCGGCGACCTCTTCATCGTCACGGAAGTGGAGCCACACCCGCTCTTCGAGCGCAAGGGCAACAACCTTTACATCAAGCTGCCGGTGTCTATCACCGAGGCGGCGCTGGGCGCGAAGGTGGAGGTGCCGACCATCGACGGGCCGAGCACCATCAAAATTCCGCCCGGCACGCAGAGCGGGCAGTTGCTGCGTCTGCGCGGCAAGGGCGCCCCGTCGTTGCAGGATCCCGGCCGACGCGGTGACCAGTTCGCCGAGGTGCAGGTGATGGTGCCGCGGGTCGCCGACGAACGCAGCAAAGAGATCTTGCGCGAACTGACGCGCCTGAACCCGGATGACCTGCGGAAGGACTTTAAGAAATTCAGTTAACAGTCGACAGTCGAAAGTCGACAGTGAGAAGACTGAATGCGGGTTGAACTTTCAACTGTTGACCGTCGACTGGGAACTTGGTTTTCGCCATGCCTCGCGGAAGGAAAACTCGCACGAAAGCCGGGTACATGATCAGCGTGGTGGCGGAGATGTACAACATCCATCCGCAAACCCTGCGGCTCTACGAGCGCGAAGGGTTGCTCAAGCCGTCACGCACGGACGGCAACACACGTCTCTACACGGAAGAAGACCTGCAGCGGCTGGAGTTCATCCTTAACCTTGCCCGCGATCTGGGCGTGAACATCGCCGGGATAGCCATTATTCTGCAGATGCGCGAGCGCATGGAAGAGATGAACCGGCAGATGCAGGATTTCGTGAGGTTCGTACAGCAGGAGGTCGCGTTCAGGGCCAGCCACGCCCACCCGGACGCCAGTCAGGGAGCCATCGTACCCATTCGCAAGCCGACCATCAACGTTCCTGGCCGCGGACGCAAGTAAACCGGCGCGAACCGCGAATGAATGTAAATCTTGGGGGAAATCAAAAAAGCTGGTGGCTGCTGCGGCGAACACGTGCACTGTGCCGGCCGCAGCAAAGACCGTCAGGTGATGATCAGGCCGGCCGCTTCTTCTCCAGATCGGCTGCTGGAACATCCTCTCCATTGATGGAAACGATTGGCCGCTGCGAAGAGTCTCCCCGCTCAGAAGCGGCAGCCGCTGCCGCCTGAGGGACGTCGTTCTCCGGTTCGGGTGCTGAGCGCACCACAAGATTCTTCAACTTCTGCGGGTATACCCGCATTTTCTGCCGGATGCGGCGCTCCGCATCGGCCCACTCTCCGCGAGCACGTTCCATACCGTGCCGCATTCCAGCTCGACTTCGTTCTTCAGCACTGCGTAGATTCTCGACAAGACGCATAGATCCTCCCCAGGCTAGCGCCACGTGTTAATTTCAGTTGTGGTGTTGAATGGGATGCGGGTTGCCTCACATGGGAAACTGCTGGCCGGCAGCTCAGGCCAGGAGCTCTGCCCGGCAGTTCAGGAAGGCAGCTCGGTTCAGCTCAGAAAGCTTTCCATATCCGGCTACTCTGGCTTCGGCATTTCGAAGCGGTATCCGGTCCCGCGGACTGTCTTCAGCAGACGCGGGTTCTCGGGATCGCGCTCGATCTTCTCACGCAATTTGCGCACATAGACATCCACTGAACGCGGGCTCACGAAGGTTGTTTCGCGCCACACGGCATCAAGAATCTGATCACGGGTGAAGACCCTGCCGGCGTGCTGTGCCAGATAATGCAGCAGGCGGAACTCGGTGGCAGTGGTGGTCACCTGCTCACCGCGGACGCTGAGGATCATGGCGTTAGCGTCAATATTGAGGTCCCCGGCCTGGATTGAGCCTGGCGCCAACGGCGTTTCGCACCGCCGCAGCACGGCCTTGATCCGTGCCACCAGTTCACGGGGACTGAATGGCTTGGTGATGTAATCGTCCGCGCCCAGTTCCAGGCCAAGGATGCGATCTGTCTCTGAAGTTTTGGCCGTGAGAAAGACAATGGGCGTGGCGGCGAGTGGAGCACCGGCCTGGCGGACCTGGCGGCAGAGATCGAGCCCATCCCCTCCGGGCACCATGATATCGAGCAGCATCAGGGAAGGGCGCTCTTTTTGAGCGTCAGAAAGCACATTTGCGGCAGTGATGTAACTGCGGACGCGAAAGCCGGCTGTTTCCAGATGGTGCCGCACCAGCCGCGCGATGTCCTGGTCGTCTTCCAGCAGAAAGATCTTCTGCGCTGCCGTCGCGCGCGCAGGTGAAGCGGATTCTCGGGGCGCCATTGCTGTATCCATCAAGGCTCGATTCTTCCCACGCATTTCTTTGGCTGAGAGTACACAGTGGATGTTAAAGGAGTATGAAACCTGCAGCGGAATCGGGAACGGCAGTGCGGATGAAATTCGCTCAGAGTTCGTCTAAATGCAGTGTTCCCTGAACCGGCTTCGGTGGACGAAAAATGTATCGTATCCGACCAAAAGGGTTTGCAAGTTGACCGGGGCGGGCGTACCCTTGTGGGGTCTGCGCGGCGCGCGCCGACCCTTAGTTTGAATTTGACCTCTCACCCTCCAACCTGCAGTCACGCCTGATCGCGCGCCTGTATCTCGAAAGGATCGACATGAAGAACATTTACGTAGGGAACCTGGATTTCAAGTTGACGGAAGACGAATTACGCCAGGCGTTTGCAGCATATGGCCAGGTGGACAACGTGACTATTCTCAAGGACCGCGATACCGGATCGCCCCGCGGTTTTGGATTCGTGGAAATGGCCAACGATGAAGAGGCCGAGAAAGCCATCAACGGGATGAACGGAGCGCAACTGGGTTCGCGCAATTTGAGCGTGAATGAAGCGCGCCCCAAAGTCAGCCGCGGCAACGGTGGCGGTGGCTATGGCGGAGGCCGCGGCGGCGGCGGTTTTGGCGGAGGCCGTGGCGGTGGAAGGTCAGGCGGAGGCAACAGGGATCGAGGCGGCTTCCGCGGCAGGTACTGAGATCAAAAAAAGGGAGATGCTGAGTGCATCTCCCTTTCGCTTTTGGCGAAAGATTAACCCACAAACTCGACGTGCGGCTGGTGTGGAATGATCCCCGCCTTGTAGCCCATGTCGAGCAGGCGCGCCACGGCTTCCTTGCCATCTTCGCCGTAATCGAGCGTGCGGGCATTCACATACATTCCAACAAACTTGTCCGCCATGTGCGGGTCCAGATCGCGGGCAAACTGCATGGCGTACGCCAGAGCTTCCTCGCGATGGTCCAGCGCGTACTGGATGCTGTCACGCAGGGCCTGCGTGACCACGTGAATGAGTTCGGGCCCCAGGTCGCGGCGGATGGCATTTCCGCCCAGCGGCAACGGCAGGCCGGTCTGGTCGAACCACCACTTGCCCAGATCAAGGATCCGGCAAAGCCCACTTCGATCATAGGTGAGCTGGCCTTCATGGATGATCAGCCCGGCTTCGTACTTGCCTGCCAGAACTTCTGGAATGATCTGGTCGAACGGCACCACCACGGTCTCAATCTTCGGCGCAAAGAGCTTGAGCGCCAGATAAGCGGTAGTCATGGTGCCGGGAACGGCCACTTTGACGCGCTTGACCTCGTCCAGGCTCATCATGCGTGGAGCCACGATCATGGGACCATACTGCTCGCCCACGCTGCCGCCGCACGGCATGAGAGCGTATTTGTCCTGGACGTAAGGATAGGCGTGGAAGGAAATAGCGCTCACGTCGTAAAAGCCATCCATGGCTTTGCGATTGAGCGTTTCAATGTCGGTGAGCGTGTGCGTGAATCTCAGTCCGGGCACACGGACCTTGTTTGTCGCCAGCCCGTAGAACATGAAGGCATCATCGGAGTCGGGGCTGTGCGCTATCGTGATTTCGCGAACCTGGGACATGACGGACGAAGTAGACATAACTGGGGACATCCTGGAAATCTCTTCAATTATCGCAGTGAAATGGTGTGAATGCCGCGTGTGAGGGCAGAAATTTCTGCTCGTGACCGCGGGAACAGCGTGCGGTTATGTTTTGTTCACCGGATCGTGGTGCTGCGGCGCCTCGGCAGGCGTGTGCTCCGGATCGTGTCCCGGCCGGCGCAGGTGCAGATGCAGGCGCAGCCTTGCGGCGGCGACGGAAATCACAATGGCCGCTATCGAGAGCACAAGCAGCCCGTACAGGATCTTCATCAGCACAGCGGTAGCATACCAGAGACATACGGTCGCCGCGCCGGGGAAATCGCCTAGACGCCTACGGGGAAGGGCTTAGTGTGCGGCTCCTGCGAGAGCGCCAACTTGTCAAACCGGCCCTGAAGCAGTGACATCAGCCCCGTATACCAGTAGCCGAGCACAAAGAGAAGCAGGAATGGGATGGTCCAGTAATTCTCGCTGGTGAAGGCGTACACACACATGAAGAAGAAATAAGTGCCGACCAGCAGTTCCAGCCAGGGAACGACGCCAAGGCGGCGCCGGTACTTCTGGCCGAGCGCTTTGTCAGCCTTCGACTGCACACGATACTTTGGCGTCCGCTTAAATGACGACTTGATGCCGAACAGCGCTTCCATTACGGCACGGGTGTTGGTGAGCGTGAGACCGATGCCAAGCGCCATCAGGAACGGCAGGTACAGGACAGTGCGCGGCCAGCGGCGCGGAAACAGCTCTTTGTGTGAGACCAGATAAAAGCTGGAGATGGAAAAGGTCGAGGCCATGAAGAGCGGCAGGTCAATCAGAAGCATCTGGAACCAGCCGCCAAAGGAGCGAATGATCATGGCGGGCAGCAGCAGCGTGGAGAGAACAATCATCAGGGGGTAGCTAATGTTCGCTGTGAGGTGGTAGAAAGCCTCTACCTTGATCCGCCAGGGCACGTCACTGCGGAAAACCAGAGGGAGGACTTTCTTGCCCGTCTGGATCAGCCCCTTGGCCCAGCGCGCCTGTTGGGTTTTGAAGGCGGTCATCTCAATCGGCAGTTCCGCCGGGCACTCGATATCCTGCACGTACTTGAATTTCCAGCCTGCGAGCTGCGAGCGATAAGAGAGATCGGTGTCTTCCGTCAGGGTGTCGTGCTGCCAGCCGCCCGCGTCTTCAATGGCCTGCC
>JBAIYI010000443.1:0-2511 GCA_037915955.1 Terriglobales bacterium | reverse complement strand
GTAGAAGAGGGACGGGTAGTGCTTGATCTGCGCACTGTCTGGCCGGAGCAGGACGCGCAGATCGCGGATGCGCTATTGCGGCTGGCATCCGCCTGAACGATGCCGACGCTCTACACCATCGGACACTCCACGCGAACTCTTGCCGAACTGATCGGTGTTCTCCAGGCACATTCGATCCACGCACTTGTGGACATCCGCTCGTATCCTGCATCGCGCAGACTTCCACATTTCCATCGCGAGGTCCTGGAGCAGGAGATCCCAAGAGCCGGTCTGACGTATTTTTGGGAGCCTCGCCTGGGCGGACGCAGAAAGAAGATCCGGTCAGACTCGCCGCACACTGCTCTGCGAAGCGACTCGTTTCGCAACTACGCCGACTACATGCTGACGGAGGAATTCCGGAACGCTGTCTCCGAGCTCCTGTCGCGGGCAGAGCAACAACGAACTGCCATCATGTGCGCAGAGCGGATGTACTTCCAGTGCCATCGCATGATGGTGTCCGACTACGTCGTAGCACACGGCTGGGAGGTTCTGCACATCGTCGATGAAAGCCATGTCTTGGCCCATAAGCTCATGCCCGAAGCGCGGGTCATCGACGGGCAGCTGATCTATAACGGTGGCCAGCTGTTCTAGATTGCGAGTGACTGTGCCGGCCGGTTGGATAAAATGAAGGCACACCATGATTGTCGGGACGGGAGTCGACATTGCCGAAGTGCCGCGAATTGCCGCTGCCATAGAGCGCTTCGGAGAGCGCTTCCTGAAGCGCGTATACACATCGGGTGAGATCCGCTACTGCGAAACAAAGGCGAACGCCGCCGAGAGGTTTGCCGCTCGTTTCGCCGCAAAAGAAGCAGCCATGAAAGCGATCGGCACCGGATTGCGCGGTGGGGTGACGTGGCGAGATTTTGAAGTTGTACGTGAGCCAGGAGGCCGTCCGGGACTGGCATTTACGGGCAAGGCGCAGCAGGTTGCCGGGCAAATGGGCGTGCGACGTGCGCATCTTTCGCTATCGCATACCGAGGAGCTTGCTATCGCGTACGTCATTCTGGAGGACTGAAATCGCCTCCAGGCGGCGCTCTTCGCCTGCTGCTTCTTTCGTTCGACTCCCCCAGTTGAACGTGTTAGGTTTACTGTGGGGTTGTTTCAAACCCATACGAGGGACTTGTGCCGAGTCAGAAACAAGTTCGCTGGGCGCAATTGCGTGTAGGGATTACGGTCATTTTCGCCAGTGTCACCCTTGCCGTGCTCATATTCCTCATGACAGGCACGCAAGGATTATTCACGCGCAAAGTCATACTGAAATCATACGTGGACAATGCAGGCGGCTTGCGCGTCGGCGCGCCTGTGCGGTTGCAGGGCGTGGATATCGGGAACGTCATCGGCATCAGGGTAGATCCGTCCCACGGACTGACCCCGGTGGAGATCACCATGAAGATCTCCACGAAATACATCCAGGGACTTCGCAAGGATGCTACCGCTACGTTGAGCACCGCGGGCGTTCTGGGCGAGACGTTCGTCGACATCGACAGCCGGGCGTCGATCCTTCCCATCGTGAAGAATGGCGATGTGCTTGCCACAAAGGACACACCACAACTGGAAGATGTAGTCCGCGGCACGCAGAGCACGCTGCAAAATGTCGATACCTTGCTCCAGCGCGTGGACCGAATCATCGCCTACATCGAAAGCGGCAAAGGTACGATCGGCAAGGTCATCTACGACCCGGAACTCTTCAACCGCCTGAATGCCACCTTGTCGGAATTGCAGTCGGTGGTGCACCAGGTGAGTTCGGGCAAAGGGAGCATCGGAAAGCTGATCAACGACGACGAGCTGTACAACAAAGCCAACGATTCCGTAAACAAACTCAGCAAGCTCGTCGATGAAATCGATCAGGGCAAAGGCACCGTCGGCAAACTGCTCAAGGATCCAAGTCTCTACGACAACGCCAACCAGACTATCGCCAAGGCAAACCGGCTGATGGACGATGTGAATGCCGGCCGCGGAGCGCTCGGGAAGTTTGCGAAAGACGAGGAGTTCGCTCGCAAGCTAGACGTCACCATGACCAGGCTTGCCTCGATTTCCGAAAAGATCGACAGCGGCCAAGGCAGCGTAGGCAAGTTCATGAACGATCCCAGTCTCTACAACAACACGGACCAGTTGCTGGTGGAGACGCGTGGGCTAATCAAGGCGGTCAAAGAGAATCCCAAGAAATATCTGACGATTCATCTCAAATTCTTCTAGCCGCGGCCTGCACACGGCTCGCCTTTTTGTGCTAAACCTGTCTAACGGGTTTAGGGCCGTGGTGTGCTTGCGCGCCCCCTCCGAGGAACTCCATGCGCATCTTGAACTTCGCCGTTTTCCTCCTCCTTTTTTCCTGTGGTTTCGCCATTTCACAGATGACCCCGGCAGCGGACAATCCGCCGGCACCGGCCAAGATTCCTAGTTTCGACGCCGGGGCTGTCGACAAGGCAGCCGATCCTTGCGTGGACTTCTATCAGTATGCCTGCGGCAATTGGA
>JBAIYI010000918.1:0-1798 GCA_037915955.1 Terriglobales bacterium | reverse complement strand
ATCCGCTGGATGCGCTCTTTGATCTCGTCCTGGCCGATAAAGGCCAGACCGGCGCGCTCTACTTCATTGCCAGTGAAGAGGACCTGCAGTACGGCCTGAAGCAGCCGTGGACCAGCATCGGGCTGGATGCGGGCGAGTCGCCTCTCGATGGGCCACTGTTTGAGCCGCACGGACATCCGCGCGCCTTCGGCAGTATGCCGCGCTTCCTGGGGCATTACGTCCGCGACCTCAAGCTCATGCCGCTGGAGCAGGCCATCCGCAAGATTACCTCTATGCCGGCGCAGCGCGAGCACCTTGTTGGCCGTGGCCTGCTGAAAGAAGGCTTCTTTGCCGACATAACGATCTTCGATCCCGCAACCATCATTGATAAAGCCACTTATGCTGAGCCCACGCAGCTTTCGCAGGGCGTGGCCTACGTGCTGGTGAACGGCCAGCTTACCTTTGCCGACGGCAAGCTGACTGGGGTGAATGCGGGGCGCGGTCTGCGCGGGCCAGGAGCCAGCGCCTTAGCCGCGAATTAACGTGAATCATCACGAATCAGAACTACTGAGGAACTCGGAACTGAGACCGAAGAATTCCTGAATACCTCTTTATGGAGCTCTGATGGATATATCTTTAAGGTTTTCCTCATTTGTGTTCATTCGCGCGATTCGCGGCTAAAGCTGTTCTTTGCTTGTGCGGGCTAAGCAGCGTGTGACGGACATCACAATCGCCGTGTGCCGCAGCTAGTAGGCTGGTTCAAGACCCATGAACCCCTACGTGATACTCACGAACCGCAGGCGCGCCATTGTGGCCCTGGTCCATACGGTGGTGTTTCTGGTGGTGGCCATCATCACGGGCGTGCTGGTGATCCAGCCTCTTACATCAAGCTCAGCCAAAGGGGCGTGGATCATGGCTGGCGCCTACGTCCTGATCAGCCTGGCGCTGCTGATCCTCACGGCGATCTCGCGACCACTGCGCGAACGGCTGTATTTTGGCTGCTGCACCACGAGCGCCAGCTTCGGACTGGCACGGCAGGTTTTTGGTGACGCACAACTTCCGTCCGCGGTTTATGTCCGCGTGGCAATGCTGGTTTGTGCGGTGCTGCTGGGCGTTTCGATCATGAAACAGCACGGGTCAGTCACATTGGCGCAGCAGGGTTAGTCTCCACCGTTTGGGCACGGCTACTTTCGCGCTTCCTGCAGATCAATGCCCAGCTGCTGGCATTTCTTGTAAAGATGGCTACGCTCCAGGCCCAGCGCCTTGGCCGCGTTTGTGATGTGATGGTTCTGCCGTTTGATCTCGTCGAGAATCACCTGTTTTTCAAACTGATCGACCCGTTCTGCCAGGGTTCCCGAGAAGTGCATGTTGCCTGAGCCGGATGAACTGCCTCCCGGCATTGCGGTTCGAACCGTTTCCGCGGAAACCCTGTCATTCTCAGCGAACAGCAACAGGCGCTCCACCACGTTGCGCAGCTCACGAATGTTCCCCGGCCAGCTATGCGCCTGCAAGGCCGCAATTGCGTCCGGCGTGAAGCTCACTTCCTTCCAGCCGTTCTGCTTGCAGATCATGGCGGCGAAGTGGTTGACCAGCGCCGGTATGTCCTCCGGGCGCTCGCGCAGCGGCGGCAGCACAATGGGAAATACGTAAACTCGATGAAAGAGGTCTTGACGGAAAGCGCCCTGTTTGACCTGCTCTTCCAGGTTGCGATGCGTGGCCACCACCACGCGCACGCTGACCTTGATGGGCTTGTCGCCGCCGATGCGCTCCACCTCGCCCTGCTCCAGGACGCGCAGCAGCTTGGCCTGCATGGCGAGAG
>JBAIYI010000353.1:0-3356 GCA_037915955.1 Terriglobales bacterium | reverse complement strand
CTGCAACGCCAGCCGCGCAGGAACCAGCGGCGCAAGTTCCCTCGCCAACCATCACTACTGCTGACGGTTCGGCACCAAAGCATCCGGTCGCGCATCGTTCGCCCCGAGTGATGGCCACGGCAGCGGTTCCTAAACTCGAGACATTCCCTGCGCGTGCTCCGCTTACGGATGAGGAGCGGCTCTTGCTCAGCTACATGGCGCGTACGCCCCGGCAGGAACTGATCGCGCAGAGCCGGCCGGATGTGCCGCTCGCGCCTGAGTTGGATGAGTTGAATGAGGGATTTCCAGCTACACCACAGAATTTGAATACCCAGAGGAATAACAGATAGGAGAGAGGCATGAAACGGATTCTTCAATTTGCAATCATGTTGTTACCCCTGCCACTGCTGCTCTGCGCGCAGGATTCACCGAAAGACACCCGCAAGCCAGATGCACCGCAGAATGTTGCCGCGCCGTCAGAGCAACCGCAACGAACGGCGTACCGGATTGACTTCAAGTTGTTCGAGGTGGAAGACGGCAAGCGCATCAACCAGAGGGAGTTCTCGATGATAGCCGCTACCACGGGACGAGAATACCTGCAATCAAATCTGCGCGTCGGAACACGCGTTCCTGTCAATACCGGTGAGAAGGCAAACTATATCGACATCGGCTTTGAAGGTCATTCTCGCCTCCTGGAGGTGAACGGCAGACTCACGGCTAGCCTCGGAATCGAGATTACGGGCCTGGCGCCTTCGGAAGAGGGTGGTGGAACGCACGGTACCACGATGCCGGTGCTGCGCAGCACGCGCCTGAATGTTGAATCCGTTCTGGTTCCGGGCAAGCCTCAGATCGTCGGTAGTATCGATGACTTGGCCAGCAAGAAGCGGATGCAGGTAGAGGTTACGGCCACGAAAGTCGACTGAGTCTTAATCCATGTGGCGGCGTCTTTGCGGGCGCCGCTTTGGCCTTGCTGAACTTGGCGCACGAACCTGATTGCTTTCCCTCTCAGAACCCTGCAAAATCATGCCAGAGGCGCGTTCCTAACCAGTGGCCAAACCCAGACTCACGGCAGCTCTCGTTTTCGCGGCCGGTTTGTTATTCCCGAAAATCCTTCTGGCGCAAAGCGTAGCCGCGGTTGTGTCGCCGGCCGCAGTTTCGGAAAAGCCCACTCCCGCCCCGAGCAAGCTCGCTTCTGCGCTCGCTCTCTTCCAGCAGGGAAAATTCAAAGATGCCGCCGCGTTGCTCGCTACGGCCGAAGAGATCAACCCGACTGCCGACGCCTACGCTCTGGAAGTCCGCAGCCTGCTCAAGCTCGATGACGTTGCGGCGGCGGAACAGACATCGCTGCACGCCTTTGAGGTGTTTCCACAATCCGCGACCGTGCTGGCAGCTCGCGGCGACGTGCTCTTCCGTCGCGGCCTTATGGCGGAGGCGGAAGACCAATATCGGGCAGCACTCAAGATTAGCGGAGCGTGTTCCCGCGCATGGTTAGGAATGGGCCGAATCTACTCCGCTGCGTCGCGCCGCAAAGATTCGAAAGACGCGTACACCCACGCCCACGAACTCGATGCAGGTGATGGAGACGCTTACTACTATTGGGCATTGGGACTCCCCTATCCGCAGAACGTGGTTGAGCTTGAGAAGCACATGGCCAACTTCCCCGACGATGCGGAGCGCGAGCGGCACGAGCGTGAGTACATTCAGTTCCTGAAGGCGCTTGCAGGACGCAAGGTCTGGGTTCCTGTCCGCCAGCCGCAGCGGGCCGAACTGAAATTGCAGGCCGTGCTTAGCGACTCCGTTCCGCGGCCGCATTCGCCGGTGAGCGCCACGCAGGCGGTGCTTCCCACGGCCGACAGCAAGTTGCGCGGCTACTCGCTGCAGATAAAGCTCAATGACAAGGCAAATGCCTCGGTAATGCTGGATACCGGAGCTTCGGGGCTGACGATCAACCGCAAGTTAGCGGAGAAAGCCGGAGCGGTGAAGTTGTCCGATCACTCTCTGGAAGGCGTGGGGAATTCCGGTCCGGCGAAGGGTTATGAAGCGTGGGTGGATAAGGTCACCATTGGCGAATTCGAGTTTCATGACTGTCACGTGCATGTTTCTCCTCACGACAGCGCCGATTACGACGGGCTGATCGGAACCGATATTTTTGACGACTTCATGGTTACGGTGGATTTCCCAGCGCGTAAGCTGCATCTGGAGCCGCTGCCCAAAGCGCCGGAACAGCCACCCAGTTCCGCGCCCGAGAACTTCACGCAGATCTACCGCTTTGGCCACATCATGCTGATTCCCACAACAGTGGGCAAATCGGCGCGCGGCCTGTTCGTGCTGGATACGGGCGCATTTGCGAACTCCATTTCGCCGCAGCTTGCTCATCAGGTGACCACGGTGCGCCGGTCAGACGTGCCGGTAAAAGGCGTGAGCGGAAACGTAGCAGACGTTTTCTCCGCGGATGAAGCAACGCTCCATTTTTCGCGCTTCAGCCAGCCCAATGAAAGCATGGCGACGTTCGACGTGAACAGCCTGAGCAAAGACCTGGGAACAGAGGTCTCCGGGTTCATCGGCTTCGCCACGTTGCGCAAGATGAAGATGATCATCAATTATCGCGACGGCCTGGTGAATTTCGACTACCGGCCGTAAATCTTTTCCCCCTTCTCTCCGTTCCTAACGCACATATCAACTGGAGCAAATCGCACGGTGATGGTGTCCAAGTCTGTTAGCCGGACGAGTTAAGAACTGCATCCGGCAACGCTCCGAAACATCGTCAGGAGGAAACCCAAGGTATGCTCTTCGCAAGCCTCGCCCAAAGTGTGTCTATCGCTCACAGTTTTGCACCGAACATTCACGTTTCAGCGCTCTGGCTGGTTGAGCACCCCCTGAACCTGATCGAGATGTGGACCCACATGGGATGGCCCGCGCGGATTGTGGCAATCGTGCTGTTCCTGATGTCGGCGTGGTCGCTGGGCGTGATGATTGACCGCTGGCTGGCGTTCCGTGCAGCGCGCCGGCAATCCCTGCAATTTGCGCCGGCGCTGGGCGGGGCGCTGCGGGAGGGCAAGATCGCAGAGGCGATCCGCATTGCCGACCGCAACCGCAAGAGCCATCTGGCGCGCGTCCTGACCTCAGGTTTACAGGAGTATCAGAACTTTGCAGGACCGGCAGAGATTACCGGCGAAAAAATCGAGGCGAGCCGCCGCGCGCTGGAGCGCACGGAAGCAATCGTCCACGCCGAACTGGAGCGCGGCCTGAGCGGCCTTGCGACGGTTGGCTCCACGGCTCCGTTCGTCGGCCTGCTGGGCACGGTGATCGGAATTATTGACGCCTTCGCCAGCCTTGGAACCGGCGGCGCGGGCACAGGATTCACGGCGGTCTCGCGC
>JBAIYI010000724.1:0-2060 GCA_037915955.1 Terriglobales bacterium | reverse complement strand
CCTTGGCGCTGCTCAATTCTTCCTTCAGCGCTTCGGCCACGTGATCAGTTTCCGCGCTGACGGCATCATTCACGTGCACTTGCATGATCAGGTGGCTTCCACCCTTGAGATCCAGACCCAGATGGATCCGATCCAGAATGGCGGCTTTCAGGCCGTCGCCGCTCAAGCTCTTGGGTATACCAAAGATGCCGTACAAAAAAATCAGGAGGACTGCGATGATGAGGCCGGTTTTGATCAGGAGGTTCTTCTGCATGGGATCACTTCTCTGAAGATTTCTTGAGTTCCTCGTCGCGGGCGACGGAAACGATGGACGCCTTGCTCACTTCCAGGCGCAGATTGTCAGGGGGAACGCGCAGGTGCAGCGCGTCATCCTTTATTGCAATGATGATTCCCCGGAGGCCGCCACCGGTGGTGACGCGATCGCCGGTCTTGAGTTCGGTGATCATCTGCTGCCAGCGCTTCTGTTTGCGCTGCTGCGGCAGGATCAAGAGCATATAGAAAATGCCGAAGATTGCCAGCATGGGCAGCAGCATTCCTATGGTGCTGACCTGCCCGCCTGCCTGCAAGATGAATGAGCTGATCTCGTTTGTCATTTATATGGCTCGCGGCCAGTCCGCCAACACACACCCTCTCCCGAAGGGAGAATGCCCATGTTTTCCCGATGATGATACCGCCCGGGCCCCCGGGCACCGGACCTGCACTGTGCCGGAGTATTACGGAGGTTTTCTGGCGCGTGAATCAGGGGCGCTCAGGCATTTGGCGCACTGCCAGAAAGAAATCCTGAGATGTCCCCAAGTTGTATAGCATGACGCACTGACCGCATGGTGTCAAGGTAGAAGGCCAGATTATGCACCGTGTTAAGCACCGCCGCCAGCGGTTCGCCAGCCACGAACAGATGACGCAAATAAGCCCGGCTGTACCGGGCACACACCTTGCAAGCGCATTTGGGGTCAACCGGCCCCTGGTCCTGGGCAAAGCGGGTGTTCTTTATGTTCAGCCGGCCTTCTGAGGTGAAGAGCAGCCCATGGCGTGCAGCCCGGGTGGGCAGCACGCAATCCATCATGTCCACCCCCATGGCTGCGTAGCGGGTGATCTCGTCCGGGTAGCCGACGCCCATCACGTACCGAGGTTTATCTTTGGGCAGGACCTGCAGAGCTGCCGCGATCATCTCCTGCGTGCGCTCCCGGGGCTCGCCAACACTCAGGCCGCCAATCGCATAGCCCGGGAAGTCGAGTTCGACTGTACGTTCTGCGGATTCCCGTCGCAAATGCGGATACATTCCGCCCTGAACAATTCCGAAAAGAGACTGGGTTTTACCGGGCAGGTGCTCCGCCCAGGGGACTTGATGCTTGTTAGCTTCGAAATACTCTTTGCTGCGCTTAGCCCAGCGCAACGTCATTTCCATGGATGAACGGGTGCGGCTTTCGTCGGCTGGATATTCGGTGCATTCATCGAAGGCCATGATAATGTCCGCGCCCAATGCGATCTGAATTTCCATCGATCGCTCTGGGGTGAACAGGTGCGAGGAGCCATCCAGATGGGAGCGGAAATTTACGCCTTCTTCCGTGATTTTGCGCAGCTCGCTCAGGCTGAAGACCTGGAAGCCACCTGAATCGGTGAGGATAGAACGCTTCCAACTCATGAAGCGATGCAGCCCGCCCATGCTGCGAATCAGCTCATGGCCCGGCCTGAGATAAAGATGATAGGTGTTGCCGAGAATGATCTGCGCGCCGAGTTCTTCAAGCGTATCTTGCGGGACGGCCTTAACCGACGCGACTGTGCCCACCGGCATAAAGGCCGGCGTTTCGATCTCCCCGTGGGGCGTGGTGAGGCGCCCGAGGCGGGCGGAGCCAGCGGTTTTTTCAAGGTTGAACGTGACAGCCACGCAAGTATGTTACAGGTAGGAGCGAGCCTGGCATTCCAGCCAGGCTCGCCTTGTTTTATCAGTTGCCCATACTCACGATCGGGCAATTCACAATGAAGTTCGACGCCGCGAACGGTGCGCCTCCGGGAGCGGTAATCAGGCCGTTGCTGACCAGGCCCAGAACGTCGCCGTAATC
>JBAIYI010000581.1:0-2517 GCA_037915955.1 Terriglobales bacterium | reverse complement strand
ACGTGCAGACGGTGATCAGCACCTCGCCGGACCAGGTTGCCGTGGCGCCTGGATCCCTTCTGCGTGAGTGGCAGGAGAACGGCCGGCGCTATTTCGAGTACAAGCTGGATCACCAGTCGATGAATTTCTATTCCTTTATCTCGGCACGATATGAAGTGGCGAGAGAAGAGTGGAATGGCATCAAGCTGGAGGTCTACTACGACAAGCAGCATCCGTGGAACGTCCCGCGAATGATGAATTCGCTGAAAAAGTCGCTCGATTACTACACGAAGAACTTTGGACCGTACTACCACAAGGAAGCCCGGATCATCGAGTTTCCGCGTGTCGCACGCTTTGCCCAGGCTTTCCCGGGAACCATGCCGTATTCGGAGTCGATCGGCTTCATCGCGAATATCAACAAGCCGGACGATATTGATTTTGTTTTTTACGTGGTGGCGCACGAGATGGGGCACCAGTGGTGGGCGCATCAGGTGATCGGTGCAAACATGGAAGGCGCCACTCTGCTCTCTGAGACCATGGCGCAGTATTCCGCGCTGATGGTGATGGAGAAGCAATATGGGCGCGACACGATGCGCAAATTCCTGAAATATGAGATGGATAACTACCTGCGGTCGCGCGGCGCGGAGCGATTGAAAGAGCGCCCGCTGCTCACAGTGGAGGCCAATCAGGGATACATCCATTACCGCAAGGGCAGCGTGGTTCTGTATTACCTGAAAGAGATGATCGGTGAAGAAGCGGTCAATCGCGCGTTGAGGAAGGTAATCCAGCAGTATGCGTACGCGCAGCCCCCTTATCCGACTTCGCACGCCCTGGTGGATGCGCTGAAAGAGCAGACGCCGCCTGATCTGCAGTACCTGATCAAAGACTTGTTCGAAGACATCACTGTGTTCTCCAATCGCACAACCGATGCCACGGCACAGAAGCGTACGGACGGAAAGTACGACGTGACGATCAAGGTGGAGGCGCGGAAATTTAAGGCCGACGCAAAAGGGAACGAGGCAGAAGTACCGGTGAATGACTTCATCGACATCGGAGCGTTTGCTAAGCCGGCAAAAGGGAAGAAGTACGGCGATACGCTTTATCGCGAACGCGTCCACATCGCGCAAAAAGAGTCGCAGTTTACCTTCACGACCGACAAGCTGCCGGAAAAAGCGGGCATTGATCCCTTTGCAATGCTGATTGATCGCATTCCGGATGACAACACAAAAACCGTGAACCTGCTGGATGGGACTGCGCCGCCGAAGCCGCTCAGGGCCGCAGCGCACTGAGCATGCGATTGCGGAGTCGCGCGTGAGCACGTATGGACAGCCAGTGCGCGGTTTCCTGGCTTTTGGGATATTTCTCCTTTTCGGGTCAGCCATGGCGCTGCTGGCGGCTGCGACGCTGCTCTTTCCCGGAACGATCCTCGATCGTGCATGGGTTCTCAATCCCAGAGGTCATCAGCAACTTGCCCTGATTGGGCGCCCAGCGGGAGTGTTTTTCCTGCTGCTGTGCGCCCTGCTGCTTTCAGGCGGTATCGGCTGGTTCCGGAAGCGCAGATGGGCGTGGTGGCTGGCCATATTCGTTATAGCGCTCCAGTTGGCGGGAAATATCGGCAGCATGGCTGCCGGACAGGTGGCGCGGGGAGTTTTTGGAGCGACGATCGCGGCAATCTTACTGATCTACCTCTTGCGAGTGGCCCCTCAGGCATTTGCACCGAGGCAAACCGCACCGCAATCGTAAGAGCTGGGCTCCAGCGCGAAGAGCGGCAACCTGCTCTCTCCGCGCCGGAGTATCCGCCTCGAGATCCCTCGCCATCCGATGTGTTGACTCGTGCGCAAAGCGGGCCTATAGTTCTCGCGCTGCCATGCTTCCAGATCATTATGAATCGCTCGGTGTTCCGCCAGACGCGACCGAGAAAGACATTGCACGCGCCTATCAGAATCGCCTCACTGAACTGCATGCCTCAAAGTCTTCTGACGCGCAGGAAGAACTTGCGGAGGTGGAGGCTGCGTACGCCGTTTTGCGCGATTCGAAGAAGCGCGCCCGCTACGACCTGGAGCGGCAAGGCATGGAAGCGGAAGAAGACAAAAAGTATGCCGCTCTGGACGCGGAGCTCTCCTCGCTCCGGCATCACGTGCGCAAAACTACAAAGGGATCAAGCGGCTGGCTTGATGCGATCTGGGCGCTTTTTGATTTCCTGAAATAGCAAAGAAGGTGAATTGCCGCGCAGATCTAGCCGACGGGCGCCGTCTCTACTGGATGCGGCTCCTGGTACAACTCTTCAATCTGCTGTTTGTACTTTGTCTCGATCACGCGGCGTTTCAGTTTCAACGTGGGCGTGATCTCGCCGCCCGCGACCGTGAATTCGTCGGGAACGATCAGGATTTTTTTAATGGTCTCAAACTGCGCCAGCTTCTTGTTGATGTCTTCGATAATCCCACGGTAGAGATCTCGAACCTTGGCGCTGTTTACCAGTTCCTGATGATTGGAAAAGACAACGCCGTTGGCTCGCGCCCAGTCTTCCAGAAGAGGGAA
>JBAIYI010000124.1:0-2842 GCA_037915955.1 Terriglobales bacterium | reverse complement strand
TTGATCGCCTGGTACATCTGGTTATATCCGGTACAACGACACAGGTTCCCGCTGAGCGCGTGCCGGATATCTTCTTCCGTCGGTTCCGGATTGCGGTCCAGCAACGCTTTCACTGTCACCATAAATCCCGGAGTGCAATACCCACACTGAGCGCCACCCCAGTCACCATACGCTTTCTGGATGGCCGCCAGCGCGCCATGGTCGGCGATCCCTTCCACTGTCGTGATCTCCGGTGTGGCCGGGCCATTCGATGCAACCGACATGGCCAGCACGGTGCATGCAAGCGCCGGCACGCCATCCACCAGCACCGTGCACGCGCCGCAGGAGGAATCATCGCAGCCGCGCTTGGAGCCGGTAAGCTGCAATTCACGACGCAGCACATCCAGCAGCAGTTCGCTGGGCTCAATTGCCAGCTCATGGCGACGGCCGTTGACTCGAAGTTCTATTAATTCTTTACGCATTTAATAACTGTTGGAGTGGCGAGCATCTCTTGCTTCATCCCGAACGCGCCGGTTCTGCGCGTGAGGGAGCCCTATCAGCTTTCAATTATTACCGTTCACGCTCCAACCCGGAACATCCGCATGGCTCAAGGGATCCCTCGCCTGGCTCGGGATTTCAGCAAACCTCATCCCTTAATAGCCGTAATCTGTTTCTGCGGCATACGCGTGCTGTTTCACCCGCAAATCATCCACACGCGTGCTCCCGAGCTGTCGCGCATAGGCGCTACAATCTTCCACGCCGTGAACCCACTTCCCTGCCCACTGCTCAAACTCTGCTCTCGTCTTTGTTTCCGCGTGGTACTGCTGGAAGAAAGCGTCGTCCCGCTTGTAGTACCCCTGCACCGGCGAAGGATGCGCGCCCAGCGGGCACTCGACCACCGCTGAGACCAAAAAGCCGGGGATCACCGTGCGATTCGGGTCGCTGGCGATGACCTCGTCATCCACAATCTCTTCCGCACAAACAATCACCTTCTTCGCTGCGCGCACGCCTTCAATCATTACACCGAAATTCGCCCAGCAATGCGAGTTACCGTGCTTGTCCGCACGCTGAAGGTGCACGATGGTCACATCCGGCACAATCGCGCGTACTGCAAGCAGAGTCTCTTTGGGCTCAAACGGAGAGATGATCTGATAAAAGAAGTGATTCCCCTTCGGTACGTCACTGCCCATTGCGGTTCTCGTCGGCAGGAATGGCACACCCAGCGCCCCAGCCTGCAGGGCCAGAGCGATCGAGAAGTTCGTCATATTAAAGACGCGCAGCTTCTCGCCCGGCGTACCCGGGTTCTCAACTTCCGTCGCGTGGCGAAAGTTGTAGGCCGAGCCCATCATCACGTTTCCCACCCAGGCCGCCACTACATCTTTCACGCAGCCGGCCCCGATCATCTGGTCAAACAGGATGTCGGAAATCGGTCCAATGAGTCGCAGTTCGCGCTTCTTTTGCCGGATGATCTCGTGCCCGGCGGCAAACGGGATCATCTGCTCCAACTGGAGCCCCAGGGCCACACTGCTGCCATCCGGCACCAGTTCGGCGATCGCCTGCCGCATTGTCATCAACTTCGACATTGATCCGTGCACTCAGTATATATGCGGCCATCACTGCTGTGGATGGCGGCTCGGATGGTAAGCTGTGCGGCATATGAAAATCCTGCGCCGCGTGGTTCTGCTTGTCTTCGTCCTTCTTCTTGTGGCCTGGGCGTACGTTCCCGGCATCGTGGAGCGCCGGATGAACAAGGTCCTGAACCCGCCACCCTATCACGCTTCTGCCGGGGCCGAAGCATTGCACAAGAAACTGCTGGTGGCTGATCTCCACGCGGACAGCCTGCTCTGGAAACGCAACCTGCTGGAGCGCAGCAGCCGCGGAGAGGTGGACCTGCCACGACTCGAAGACGGCAACGTTGCCATTCAGGCCTTTACCCTCGTAACCACCAGCCCGCGCGGCCTGAACATCTACAAGAATTCTGATGACACGGACCAGATCCAGCTTCTTGCGATCGCGCAGGGCTGGCCACCGCCCACCTGGAGCAGCCCCAAAATGCGGGCAATGTATGAAGCGTCCAGGCTGCATCAGTTCGCGGAGGATTCGGGCGGAAAATTAGTCATCATCACCAGCAAGAGCGAGTTGCGCCGCTTTCTCAGCACGCGCACGCCGGGCCAGGTGGCCGGCTTCCTCGGAACCGAAGGTTCACAACCGCTGGAAGGCAAGCTGGAGAACCTGAATGATCTTTTCAATGCCGGCATCCGCATGATGGCGCCCACTCATTTCACTGACACGGCCATTGGCGGCGCCGCGGCTGGCATGAACAAAGGCGGCCTCACCGATCTTGGCAGGCAGTGGGTGCAGGAACTCGAACGCCGTGGCATCATCATTGACCTGGCCCATGCCTCGCCGGCCACGCTGCGCGACGTAACTTCCATTGCGACTCGGCCGCTCTTCGTCTCCCACACCGGCGTGAAAGGTACCTGCAATAATCCGCGCAATCTTTCCGACGACGAGCTGCGCATGGTGGCCAAAACCGGCGGCGTAATCGGAATTGGCCTTTGGGACACCGCGACCTGCGGTAAGGACGCGCACGCTACCGCGCGGGCGATCAAATATGCAGTGGGAATTGTCGGCGTCGATCACGTTGGCCTCGGCTCAGACTTCGACGGCGCGGTAACCACTCCATTCGACGCCAGCGGCTGGGCTCTGGTCACCGATGCGCTGCTTCAGGAAGGCTTCTCTGAACAGGACATCCACAAGATCATGGGCGAGAATGTGGTGCGGGTGCTGTTGGAAGTGCTGCCGGAGTGAAGTAGCTACTCAGCGCCATACACGAACTATTCATTCTTTAAAGTACGCGAAC
>JBAIYI010000199.1:0-1515 GCA_037915955.1 Terriglobales bacterium | reverse complement strand
GACCCGCCGAGTGCTCTCAGTCAGATAGGCTGTCGAATCGCTACGGATCGATGTCATGCGCTGGCACGCTTAGGAAAATACCGGCCCCCGAAAATGAAGCTCGCGGCGCCCAGGATTCCAGACAGAGCACAAGTGGTCGCAAGTGCAATACCCAGGCTGCCTGCCCCCCCGAGCATTCGAGACATTTCTGTCACGATGATGGGTCCGCCACCAGCTCCCACCACCAATCCCACGGTCACCATGACAGACAACACCAACCCGCGCACAGAATCCTCGACAAGAATTGTTGTCAGTGTCATTTCGATAACGCTGATCATGCTGACGAGAGAGGTGAAGACAATAAGGACGATACTCGATTGAGCGAATGACGGTAGCGCGGGAAAGCAACTTGCAGGAATCGCTAACGTCGCAAGCAGGACGAGCAAATTCAGAGTCGCACCGGTGCCGCCGGTGCGCTCGCTCAGATCCGCCAGGATTCCTCCAGCTAATGGACCAACAATACCGGCCACGAGCAGCGTCATTGAGAGAACTCCGGCCGCGTGCTCCGGCTCGACTGAATACGTGCGTTGAAGAGCAGGCGCTGCCCACGAAACGATCGCCGTGTACGACGTAACCGCAAGAATCTTCGCCGCAACCAGCGGAAGGAGCAGTCGCCGCAAACTCCAAAGTTCGGCTACCTTGTGCAGAAACGATCGTCCGCTCCTGGGTTCTGCAGATTTTGGAACATCGCGTAGGAAGCCCAGGGATGCCGCAATTACGGCGCTCACTGCCGTCATCCACAGCATGGAGTGCTCCCAACTACGATCACCCGAACGCGCCAAAAGGTCGCTCACGATGGCACCAGCTGCGAAGGCCGCCGAGGCACCTCCTACCTCTGCAAGTGCAATTACCATGTTCGCTCGTCCCCGCACTCGACGATCGAAATGATCCGCGACGAGTGATAACACACCGATCGAGATCGCGCCGGTTGCGATGCCAACAGTCGCGCGTGTCAAGAGCAACAGCAAGTAGTTTCGGGCAAATGCTGTGAGCACGCTTCCGGCCCAAGCGATGGCCGCTCCCGCCCAGACGATCCGCGCACGAGAAACTCGATCCGCGAGCAAGCCCACCGGAAGGGCGGTTATCACCAGCGGCAAGACCAGTGCCGGGCCTTGCAAAATCGCAATCTGAGCGTCGGTGAGCGATAAAGCATCGCGCATCTGTTCCTGAAGCGGGTTTAAAGCCGTGCGAGCGTAGTTTGACGAGAAAAGAGCCAGTGACAGGAGAAGAAGTTGTCGCAGACCAGGGTCGCGGAGATGTTGTGCCGCCTGCGTGATTGAGCGCTTCGCAAGTGGCTTGGAGCTCAATGCGCGCATGCGGGCGTGACTCTTGGAAAAAAGACAAGAATGTCGAACGCTAGAGAAGCACTTAGTCGAAACTTCTCCCAGGCCTGATCCCATCTCTCAGGTGGCCCGAATGGCCGAACGCTCTTGACTGCCTGCTCAGCGGACGCTGGCGTGGCTGTCAAGTCCAACG
>JBAIYI010000520.1:0-25003 GCA_037915955.1 Terriglobales bacterium | reverse complement strand
CCGTAATCCAGCACCACGATGTGGTCGGAGATTTTCATCACCACCTGCATCACGTGTTCCACCCCGCCGACCACGCTGACGTTCCATTCCGGCAGGCGCCTGATCAGATCAGCGAGTGCGAGCGCCTCGGCGGTGGTGAGGCCAGACACGACTTCGTCGAGTAGGATGAGCTTTGGCTTAGTCGCCAAAGCACGCGCGATTTCCAGCCGCTTGAGCGCAGCCAGGGGAAGCCCGCGAGCCTGAGAGTCTTTGAGGTGCGACATCTGGAGGAAATCGAGAATCTTCTCGGCTTCGGCCTGCGCCTGGGTGACACTGCCGGTGTGCATGAAGGCGCCGAGCATCACATTTTGTCGCACAGTGAGTGTTGGGAGTGGCTTCACGATCTGAAACGTGCGGCCGATCCCCAGCCGTGCCGACTCGTGCGGCGCAGTCCGTGTGATGTCATGGCCGTTGAAGGTGATGGAGCCATCGTCGGGATGAAGGAAGCCGCTGATCAAGTTGAAGACAGTCGTCTTGCCGGCGCCGTTCGGCCCGATGACGAAGAGGATTTCGCCCTCACGCATCTGGAAGGAGACGTCCTTCACGGCGCGCAGCCCGCCGAAGCGCTTTGAGACGTTGCGAAGTTCAAGGATCGCCGTCATGCCTTATCTTCCTTTCTCTGGGGCGGAAACAGCCGGAGCGGCGGTCGCGGGCTTTTGGATCACATTCCTTCGGTGACGCAGGCGCTGCTCAAGGCTGCCCACGATCCCTTCGGGCAGGAAGAGTACGACCAGGACAATCAATACCCCATATATAAGGAGGTGGCTCTCCTGGAACTGAGTTTTAAAAATCTCTGAGGTGCTCAGCAGCAGGACAGCTCCCACAATCGGCCCCAACAGGGTGCCGGCGCCGCCAAGCATGGCGATAATCGCCATCTGGATCGAGACGTCGATGTTCAGGACGCTGTCAGGGACAATGAACTGGAAGGCGCTCCCGTAGAGCGCTCCGCCCAGTCCGGTGAGAAACGCGCTCAGCAGCAGCGATCGTAGCTTGTAATTAGCTGTATCCACGCCCACCGCGCTGGCTGTGTCTTCATCTTCGCGGATGGCCATGAGGTAGAAGCCGAAGCGTGAATTCGCCGTCCAGAAATTCACGAGAAAGCAGACCGTAGCCAAAGCCACGGCGGAAACATAGTAAAACTTCCAGACCCACGGTCCGGTGAAGACGGCCGGCATGGTGAGCCCGATGGCGCCGTTGGTGATGGTGAGATTCGTGGCGGTAAGGCGCAGGACTTCACCACACGCGATGGTGGCCAGCGTGAAATAAGGTCCACGCAGCCGGAAGACAATCTTCCCGATCACGGCGGCGACAAGGGTGGCGAGCAAGGCGGCAAGTAGCACGGCGATCCATACCGGCACTGAATGCGCCGCCAGGATCGCCAGGCCGTATGCGCCCAGCCCGAAGAAGGCGACATGCCCAAGGGAGAGTTGTCCGGCGTAGCCGCCCACCAGGTTCCATGCAAGGCCCAATGCGGCGAAGAGAGCGATGCGGAAAAGGACCTGAAGAATATAGTTGTTGTCCACCAGTGGCGCGGGCAATTCGCAAACTGCCAAAGCGGCAAGGAACAGAACGATCTTCCTGACCCTCGGGTCTCTCATGCGCGCTGGCTCCCGAAAATGCCGCTGGGCTTCAGCGACAGCATGAGCAGAAACAGCACGAAGTCGATGGCCAGCGCCCACTGATTGCCGATGTAAGTGCTGGTCAGGCTTTCCGCGACGCCGAGCGCGAGGCCACCGATCGCTGCGCCTTCAATGGAACCCATACCGCCGAGCACCACGATCACGAAAGCCTTGAGCGTGTAGTCTTCGCCGACGCTGGGGAAAAGATAAAGAGCCGGAAGGAGAAGGCCGCCAGCGATTCCGGCAAAGGCAATGCCGAGAGCAAAACTGATCCCCTGAATGCGAATGACGTTGATGCCCATCAACGGAGCCACGTCGCGGTTTTGGGCAATCGCACGCAGCGCCTGGCCGGTGCGGCTGCGCACCACAAACTCGCGCAGGCCGATAATGAATACCGCCGCGATTGCGAAGGAGAGGAGAGACGCTGAGTTGAGCGTGAATGGCCCAAAGTGCGCCGCGCTATTGATGAGAGCGATGTTCGTCTGCCGATAGTCGGCGCCGAAGGTGAGTTGTGCGCTGTCGACCAGGATCAGCGCGATGCCGGTGGTCATCAGGATCTGCATGAAATCGGAGCGGTCACGGATGGGCTGGATCAGGAGCTTGTAAACCAGGTATCCGAACGCGAAGAGAAAAATGCCCGCGCCAATGAACCCGAGATAAGGATTAATTTTCAGCCGATCGAACAGCAGGAAAGTCACGTACATGCCCACCATGAGGAATGCGCCATGGGCGAAGTTCACGATGCGCATCACGCCGAAGATCAGCGCCAGCCCCATGCCGATCAGGGCGTAGAGCGCTCCGGTGAGCAGCCCGTTCATGCAGGCTTGAAGAAACTGGGTCACGGCCGTGGCCTCATCTTCTTATTTACGCTCACTCCAGTGAGGCGCCGGGATGATCGGTTTAGAGTCGGCTGCGCTTTGCGGGAAGACAATCTTGTACTCTCCCCCCTGAACCTGAGTGATCAGCACCGGGTGCTGGTTCTGGCCATTTGCATCGAAATGCACGGGACCAAAGGGAGTGGAAGGCAGATCCAGGACCTTGATGGAGTCGCGGATCTTTCCGCTGTCCAGCGAACCGGCTTTGTTGATGGCGTCAGCCGCTACGAGCAGGGCGGCATAGGCCTGAATGGCGTGATACGCCGGATGAGAGTTGAAGCGCTTGAAATATTCTGCGTCAAATTGTTTTGAGCCTTCCCACTGCACGGCCGGCAGCCATTGCGAAACCGAGAACGTGTATTCCGCATTCTTGCCCGCGCCTTTGGCGGTAGGGAACTCCGCTGCGGCAAAACCGGTTCCCGCGGATGTGTAGTATTTCGGATTGAGATCAATCTCCTGCGCCTGGCGCATGAGCGTGCCGGCGTCCAGCAGGTAAGAGCACAAGTAAATCACGTCAGGATTGGCTTGCTTCACGCGCTGCAGCACCGGCTTGTAGTCCGGCGACTTCGCCTCGTAGGACTCAATCGCCACAACTTCCATGCCCGCCTCTTTGGCAGCGGCCTCCATTGACCTGCGATTTGCCTGGCCAAAATTCGTGTTCTCATAAACGATTGCGATCTTCTTCGGCGCGCCGTTGGCTTTCAGGAAATCGAGCGTGGCGTGGGCATAGTCATTGGCTCCCGCGCAGATGCGAAAGATCCACGGGGACTTCGAATCCATCACATTGTCAGCGGTTGCGGTGGGAATGATGAGCGGAACCTGGCGCTGGTTGACGGCGGGAATAATCGCTTTGGTACTCTCGCTGGAATAGGAGCCCAATAGGACAGGTACGCGGTCCTGGTCCACGAGTTTGGAGACGCCCTGCACCGCCTGCTCCGGTTTGCTCTGGTCGTCATAGGTATCAAGCTCCAGTTTTTTGCCCAGTACGCCGCCTTTGGAGTTGATTTCATCCAGCGCAATGGCGTAGCCGTTGCGGTGCGCCTCGCCAAAAGCAGCCTGGCTTCCGGTAAGTGAAGTGATCACGCCTACGCGGACGTTCCTGGCGCTGTCCTTCTGACAGCCGAAGAGGAACAAGAATGCAGCAGCCGAAAAAATCACCCCTATGAGTTTTGCGAATCGCACCTTGCCTCCTGTGAACTTAATCGCTGAAGAAATAAAGACGCCACGAATTATACGCAGAGGATGGTGCTCTGCCAGTGTGATAGTGCCTGTTCTAATCACCAGACTCAGCCGACCAAGCAGAGAACAAAGGCTGTTTCGGCTGTGCATTTTTGCAGCGAAATTCCAACGTTGGCGACGAGTTCTTGCTTTTTCTACCTTAGCGAGTACGCGCAATCACGCAAGTTCTCTCAATGCCCTAGCTTTGCGTGAGCACGCTCACAAACTCGCGTGACCAGTGTCACAGTTCTTTTGGTCAGAAAAGATGAAACTCCATTTTGATTAATTTCAGTCCGCCGCAACTAGAGAGCGGCAGCTGAAGAGAAACGTGGGTCCCCCAGGCATCATGAACACGGTACTCAAATCGCTGCTCTACATGGTTCTGATCGGCTCTCCCCTGATGATGAGGGCGGGCGAGCACCCGGTGCCATTGGATAAGAACGTGGATGCGGCGAAGTGCCTGGAATGCCATGAAGACAAGTCAAAGGGGCCGCATGTCCACAGCGCCATCCAGATGGGCTGCGACAGCTGTCATGAAGTCCGAACGACGAAAGACATCACCCGGATCAAGCTGAAGGCAACTTCGAGCGGAAAGCTCTGCCTGACCTGCCATGCAGACAAGAACGCTGCGGACCTGAAAGGAAAGGTACACCCTCCGGCGGTCCGCGAATGCGTGAAGTGCCACGACCCGCACCAATCCAAAAATGACAAGCAGTTGCTCAAGCCGGTCTCCGGCGATAAGCAGGAAAACCTTTGCCTGAGCTGCCACACGACGGGGCTCAACGTCAGCGCGAAAGGCAGCAAGCATGCGGCCCTGGATATGGGCTGCGACACCTGCCATACGGTCCACAAGGTCGGCGATCCCAGCAAATCCGAGTTCGCGAATCATTTAAAGAAATCCACTCCCGGGCTCTGCCTTGACTGTCACGACGGGAACGATGCTGCCCTGCAAAAAACGCACAACAATCAGCCGTTCGCGAAAGCCGATTGTCTTGAGTGCCACAATCCTCACCAGTCGGACCGTCCCAAGCTAATGCAGGCTGTGGTGCACTCGCCCTTTGATGGCGGCAGCAGCTCCTGCAGCACCTGTCACGAGCCCTTGAAAGACGGCAAGATCACCCTGACCGCCGCCAGTCCAAAAGAGCTGTGCCTGAGCTGCCACTCTGACAAGGCAGAGCAGATCGATAAAGCCAAGGTACAGCATCCCGGCGCAATGGGCGATTGCACGGATTGTCACAATCCGCATGCCGCCAAGACCGCCGGTTTACCGAAGCCTGACGCCGTGAACGTTTGCCTGAGCTGCCATACCGACCAGGCAGGGCTGCGCAGCAAGAAGCATCTGCATCAACCGGCCTTTGAACAGGGTTGCGCAACTTGCCACCAGCCGCACGGCGGCGACAATCCGAAGCTGCTGCGGGCCAAGTCAGAAAACGATCTGTGCCTGGAGTGCCACGGCCCCGACGCGCAGCCGAAGAGACTCGAGTCCGAACACGCAATGACGATCTTCGACGGCAAGGTGAAGCTGCCGGAGGACTACTTCCGGAAAGTGACCGTCCTCCCGATTAAATACGGGCGCGGGCATCCGGTGGACCATCACCCCGTGAGAGACCTGATGGATCCGGTCAACGGCTCAAAAGGGCGCCCGCCACTGGGCTGCGCGTCCTGCCACCAACCGCACGCTTCCGCACAGCCGAACCTGCTGGTGAAAGACCAGTCAGCCAACATGCAGTTCTGTGCCGCGTGCCACAACGAGCTGGGCAAGTAGGAGAAGTGGGAATGCGAGCAGTTCGCGATAACTCGACGGTCCGGAAAGCGGTCATGCTGCTTGCCCTCGTAGTGAGTCTGCTCGCGGTTCTGCCTTTGAGTGCAAAGGACAAGAAAAAGAACCTGCAGCCGGACGACGACCAGAAGAAGTCGAGCTACGTCGATCGCAGGCAGTTCTGGGAGCACCTGGATCTGTCGAAGATCGTTTGGCCGAACCCGCCGGCGATCACCAGGATCAAGTACCTGACCTACTGGTCGGGCGAGAAGTTCGTCGACAAGAAGCAGGAAAAAAAGAAACAGGGCTGGATGGAACGCATGGCCGGCGTTACCACAGGCGAGACGATCGACAGCAAGCCCCGGTGGCAGCTGGTGTTTCCCAACGGCATCGCGGTTGACAAGAAGGGCCTGGTCTACATCGCTGACAGCAAGGTGCGCGCGATCTTCATCGTCAATGCAGACACCGGCGAGTACTCGATGATCAAGAACGGCTCGGATGGCAACTTCAAATGGCTGACCGGGCTGGCCATCGATGACACTGACCGGCTATTTGCCTCTGACAGCACGCTAAAACACGTGGTTGTGTTCGGTCCAAACCACAAGGTCGAAGGCGTCATCTCAGAAGGCCTCTACGATCCAGGTGGAATCGCCATCGACAACGAGAACCGGTTGCTTTACGTGACCGACGCGGAGCAGGACCTGGTCATGGTTTATGACGCGGACCCGCCGTACAAGCTCCTTCGGCGGCTGGGAAAGCCGGGAACGAAGCATACCTCGACCGCGGAAGGTGAGTTTGCCAAGCCTACAAACGTGGCGGTGGATAAAGAAGGCAACGTCTACGTCGCCGATACATGGAATAACCGGATTCAGATCTTCGATGCCGACGGTGAGTTCATCCGCGCGTGGGGCAAGAACGGAGACGGCCCAGGCTACTTCGCGCGCCCGAAGGGAATCGCCGTCGACGGTGACGGGCATGTCTGGGTGGCTGACGCGGTGCAGGACCGGGTGCAGGTGTTCACGCCGGAAGGCCGGCTGTTGATCTACATGGGCGGGCACGGGTTGTACCCCGGGCAGTTCCAGAGTCTGATCAACCTCACCATTGATAAGAAGAACCGCGTGCTTACCACCGAGCAGATGCCGGGGCGCATGCAGGTGTTCGCTTACGTCGATAATGCGGCCGCGCTGGCAGAGAAAGAACGCCGCGATGCGGAAGCGAAGAAGAAGGCGGAGGAGCGCAGGAGCGGGCAGGCAGCGGCCAAGCCGGATCCGGCGCAGCCTCCGAAGCAGTGATGAAAAGTTCTTTGGTCGACCCTCGGGCCAAGAAAGCAGGACCAGGGAAACCGGGTCCTGAAAAGCAAGAGCATTCATATTGATCAGGAGGCCTCAAACAATGAGGAAAGTAACCATCGTTACATTAGCAATCCTGGTTTGCACCAGCGTTGCGATGGCTCAATTCACCCCCGGGCAATGGTCGACAACAGTTCCCGGCGGTGTCACCCCGCCACCAAAGGGGTTCACCATTGACAAATTGGGCGCACACCAGAACGGCGGACGTGGCTGCGTCGGCTGCCACGCTCCGCACAGCGGCGCGCGTGGCAACGGCGGAACGTACGCGTGGAACAAAAACACCAACCAGTATGACTCGGTCGCAGTACAGGGAGTCGTGGGCGACGAAGTACTTTGGGGTCAGGACCTCGGCCCGATTTACACCGCGACCCTGAATTTCCCCTCGGGGAACTTGCAGGTGACCGAGAATTCGCCTGAGCGCCAGATCACGGGTGTCGCCATGTGCCTGTCCTGCCACGACGGTAACGTCGCGAAGGGAGCCATGATGACCAACCAGTCATTTGAGCAAGTGGCGGGCATGCTGCCTGCCGGTTACGGCGCACAGCCGATCCCGACACTTCTGGGCGCGGACGGCGGCTCGTTCGGCAACTATGGCAACGATCACCCGGTGGGACCGGCCGCGAACATCGGCTCCATTGCGATTAAGTCCACTACCGGCTTCTTCCAGATCACGAGCGGCGCGGTGGCCAAAGGGCCCAAATTCGCCGGCAGCGCGATGGAAGAGTTCTACAAGAACTACGGACTGCCGACCATCGTTGACGCCCGCGCGGGCGCCGGCTTTGCCGTCGACACAGGCGAGACCAATGTGGACAACGCGTATGTGGTGTGCACCACCTGCCACACTCCGCACAGCATGTACACCACGACCGCGAAGCTGAACGGCGTCAGCATGGGCACAGTGCCCACGTTCTTCTTCCTGGCCGCTCCCTACAACCCGGGCGCGAACACTGCCAACGGAACCAAGGCTTCTTCAGCCACCCAGTTCTGCCGTCAGTGCCACTTCACGGGTGCAGGCGGTTCGAACGAAGGTTCCGGGATCAGCATCCCGACCGCGTTCTAATCAACCCTCAGGGGAGGGGAAACCCTCCCCTAATTTTAAAGTTTGAGAGCGGGCCCTGGATGGTGTGGAGAAATGAAATGAAATCAGGAATCAAACACGCCCTGAAGATTTTATGTTGCCTGGCTCTGGCCTGCATGGCCTCGGCGCAGGTTGCGTCCCACCCGCCGGTAGGCTCGCATGGAGCGACGATGAAGCCGGCTGCGACGTCCTCCACGGTGACCCCGGTCAAAGTGGCGCCCCCAAAGCCGGTCGCACGCGTCAACGGCGCCGTCATCACCGAGAACGACGTCACGCGCATGGTGTACTCGATATTTCCGTATGCCCGCCAGCACGGCGGTGGCATCCCCAAGGCGATGGAGCCGGAGCTGCGTAAGGGCGCTTTGGAGATGGTGATCTTCGAGGAGCTGCTTTATCAGGAAGCCCAGCGCCGCAAGTTGCAGATAACGCCGGAAAGATTGGCCCGCGCGGAAGCGGCCTTCCGGAAGCAGTTTCATAGCCCGGCAATCTACGAACAATATCTGGCGCTGGAAGCGAATGGCTCAAAGGCGGTCATGCGTGAGAAGATCCGTCGCTCTTTACTGATCGAGCAGATGTTGAAGACCGAAGTCGAGCAGAAGTCGGTCGTGAGCCTGGCAGAAACGCAGGCTTATTACAACAAAAACGTCACGCGGTTTGAGCATGGCGAGAGCGTCTCCATCCAGACCATCTCGATCATTCCGCCGGACGACGCGACTCCTGCCATGAGGAAGGAAGCGAAGGCAAAGATCACGGACATCGTCCGGCTGGGACGAGCGGCGAAAACGAAGAAGGATTTCGGACACATCGCGGAGCAGCTCTCGGAAGACGACTGGCGCACCCAGTCCGGTGACCGCGGCACGGTTGAAGTGAAGAACCTGCCTCCTGAAGTGGCGAAAGTTGCGAGGACGATGAAGCCGGGAACCGTCAGCGATGCCATTCAGGTGGGAGGCGCCTGGACAGTGATCCGGCTCAACGCACACACGCCGGCCGGCAGGACCCCTTTTATCCAGGCTAAGACGAAGCTGCAATCCGAGTTGCAAAAGCAGAAGCGCGAGCAGGTACGGGCTGCGCTCAATCAGAGCCTGCGCAAGACCGCGAAGATCGAGAAGATGTCCTGAGAGATTGCGATGCGAACCCCCCGCAAACGCGAAGCAGGTTGGAGAGTACAGCAACTGTTACTGGCACTGGTACTGTGCTCGGCGGTGGCCACTGCGCAGGTCACTGTTGGCGACAACCTGAACATGAATCTGAAGGGCGAGCTTGGGTATGGATACAGCGCCAATTATGGAAACCTGCTCAACTCCTCTTCCCACGATCACGGGATCAACGGGACGGGTGACCTCAACGGTTACTACTTCAACCCGAATTTCATCTCGTTTAATGTCCGCCCTTATTACGACCGCAACCAATCGAATACAGAAGCGCAAAACATACTCGGAAGCAGCGGCGTCTCGACCATGGCGAATTTCTTCGGAGGCAGTCACTTTCCAGGATCGATTTCCTTCGGAAAGGACTTCAGCGCGAACAGCGAATTCCTGTTTGCCGGTATCCCGACGGTGGAGACCGACTCCTCGAGTCAGTCCATGGCGATCAGCTGGAGCGAATTATTGCCGGAATGGCCGTCTCTCACCGCTACCTACTCGTTGGCATCGAGCACCTCGACGCTGGATGGGCTGGACAGCCACAATAAATCCAAGATCTTGAACCTGACGTCCGGCTATCAGTTGGGCGGCTGGGGCCTGCACGCAAACTTCAATCACAATACCAGCGATTTCAGCGCCCCAGGCTTCATAGTGGCCGAGCCGATCACGGGCAGCGGCTCAGGAATAAGCTATGGCGTGGCGGCCGGACATGCCTTGCCCCTGAAGGGCAGCTTCGGCGTGGCCTGGTCCCGTTCCAAATATGAAGGCTCAGGAGGAACGGACTGGAGCAGCAATTATTTCACGGTTTCAAACACGATCATGCCCTGGACCCGGCTCACGTTGTTTCAGAACGCCAACTATACGACAAGCCTTGTAGCACTGCTCAACCAAACGGTGTTGAACGGGGCAACGACAACGGCGCCACTGAACGAATCTGACGCGCAGGGCTTCTCCTACAATGCGGGCGGCAGCGTCAACGTGGGCCACGGCCTTACCGTGGGCGGACAGTACACCTATCGCGTGCAGTGGCTGCTGGGGCGAGAGTTCCAGGATTCGCTCTGGGGCGCCAATGCCAATTACAACTATGTGAACCGGCTTTTCGGTATGTTGTATTTCGGCGTGGGTGTCGTCAACACCACAAGCGAATTTGGCAACTATGGAACAGGCGTGAATGCCACGGTGGGGATGACCAGGCGATTCGGCGCGTGGGAGACTGCCGGGGACTTCAACTACTTCCAGAATGTGCAAACGCTGGGAACCACGCAGTTAACCAGTTCGTACATGTACGGCGGCTCGATAAAGAAGAAGGTCAGCAATGACTTGAGGGTCATGCTGGGTTTCCGTGGGGCGCACAGTGGCATGGTGACAGTCGACGGCTCGGGGAATCGCGCAGAATCGGGAAGCGGCATGCTTCACTGGAGAAGATACGACTTCGGCGCGTCCTATTCGCAGTCTAACGGTACCGCCGTGTTTACTTCCGCAGGGGTTCTGGTCCCGACGCCGATTGGCTCATTGCTTACCGATCAATTCATACTGTTCAACGGCCGTAGCTGGTCGGCGTATGCATCCACACTGTTTTTCCGGCATCTGTCATTAACCGGGGGTTATTCCCAGTTCCGGAGTGAAACCAGCCGTCTGAATGAGGGACTGCTGGATCGCGGCAACCGCTACAATTTCCGTTCGGAATACAGGCTACGCAAATTCACCTTCATCGGCGGGTACAATCGCGCATGGCAGGACGTGAGCGCCCTTCCAGTGGGGCCACGCGTAGTAAACTCCTACTACATGAGTGTCTTGAGATGGTTCAATGTCTTCTGAGGACGTGGAGCGCGCATAAAATCCGTCTCTGGTTCTGGACAGGGATCTTCACCGTATTGTTGGTGGCGCCGGCCGTCAGCAAGAAGAGCAAGCCTGCCCCGGAGGCGAAGTGGCCAGAACTGCTCATGGATGGCGGCCGCAAGCTCACGTATGAACAAACACTCAAGGCCGAGCGCGACGTGCGCGGCAAGCCGGGATTCTGGACGAAGGTTGTCAACGTAGCCATCGGTGAGCCCGACGTCCGGCCGATGGTACGGCCCTTCGGGGTGGCGGTGGATTCGCACGGACGGATCATCGTGACCGACCCGGCGATCGCCGGCGTGCACATCTTCGATCCTGCCGCACACAAGTACAAGCTCATCGATCGCTGGGACAAGAGTAAGGACCCGATGGTCGAACCGCAGTGCGTCGCCGTGGACGATCACGACAACATCTATGTCACGGATTCCAAAGCGGGCAAGATCTTTGTGTTCGATCCCAAAGGCAAGACTCGGCGCGTGTTCGGAAGCCTGAAAGGCGGCGAGGGATTTTTTAAACGCCCGACCGGAATCGCCATCGATAGCGAGACGCATCGGGTTTACGTGACCGACACGCTGCGTGACCGCGTTTACATCCTTGATGAAAATGGAAAGGTCATTCGTGATTTCGGCAAGCGCGGTGCGGAACCCGGTGAGTTGAACCTGCCCACCGCAGTCTACATAAAGAACGGGAACGTAGTCGTAGTGGACGCAATGAACTTCCGCCTGCAACTGTTTGACCGCGACGGGAAATTCCAGCAGATGATCGGAACCACGGGAGATCCTGCGGGCGGGATCTACCGGCCCAAAAGTGTCGCCATTGATTCCGAAGACCATATCTACGTCGTGGAGAGCGAGTGGGGCCTGGTAGAGGTCTTCGACCGCGAAGGGCATCTGCTATACCGCTTCGGCAATGGCACCGGCTTCGGCCAGTTCCTGCTGCCGGCTGGCTTATTCATCGATCATAACGATCGGGTGTATCTGGTGGACTCCTATAACAGCCGTGTGCAGGTGTTCCAGTATCACGGGCTGAAGCAGACCGCGCAGGGAGAGAAACAGTGAGGTGGAGATTCGCACTCCCGGTGGCGGTTTTGCTCAGTGGTTTGGCGCTGGCCGGAGTCATCGCTGCACAAAATCCACCTCCTCCGCAACGCGAGGTGCTTGGGGTCCACGACTTTGGTGCGGGGAACTCGCCGGTCCGAGGGCAGAGTTCGAGTGCATGCCTCTACTGCCATGCGCCTCATAACGCGCTTTCGACAACGCCCCTTTGGAACCAGACACTTTCGACAACTCCTACCGTTCTCTATCCGACGGCAACGGACACTCCTGGAACCGCGACAACAGTAGGCCCCTCAAGCGTACTTTGCCTGAGCTGCCATGACGGCACGGTGGCCGTCGGACAGACCGTTGGCTTTGGCATGTTGCAGATGACGGGTGCGCTGACAGCGAAACTCGGAACAGACCTTTCGGGCTCGCATCCATTCAGCATTCAGCCGCAATTGAAAGACGCGCCCAGCCTGGTGTCCACCTTGGCCGGTTCGTACCAGACTAAAGACGCCACAGTTAAGCTGGTGAACAACAACATTGAGTGCAACACCTGCCACGACGTCCACAACCAATTCCGGGACACCTTGATGCCCGAATTTCTCGTGCGATCCAACACGTCTGGCCAGCTCTGCTTCGCCTGCCACGACACTGGGGCCCGCACGGTCAACAATGCGACGAACTCACTCACGGCCTGGCCAAACAGCATCCACGCGACATCCACGGCGACGATTGCCGCCAAAGCTGGCCTCGGCGGGTACGTGAATGTGGGCCAAACTGCCTGCGGAAATTGCCACTCGTCGCATAACGCTCTGGGCCTGGGGCTGCTTAGGAAAAATCCGAACTGGCCGCCGAACACCGACGAAACTTCGCAGGCCTGCCTCACGTGCCACGATGGCAGCGACAACCTGACGCTGCCGATCATGAACGTGCTGGCGGACTTCAACACGCCGGGGCAGAAGGCGCACCCGTTCGGAGATGCCTCGAACCAGCATACTGTGTGGGAGCCGGTACTCCTGGACCGCAACCGGCACGCCACCTGCGCCGATTGCCACGACGGCCATGCGGCTCAGCCGACAATGCTATTCAATGGCACCCCGAACCTTCGTCCCTCGCAAATGGGTGTGGCTGGCGTTGGGGCCGACGGAATCGCCACCAACACCGCGACATATCAATTCGAGAATTGCCTGCGCTGCCACGGCAGGAGCGGCGGGAAACAAAGTCTGGCGGCTTACGGCTACATGCCGGCGCGCGCCCAGTTTACTGGCGATGCTTTGGACGTCTCCTTGCAGTTGGGACTCAGCGCGCTTTCGGCCCATCCAGTGATGCGTGACGCCGTCAACCTGGCGCGTCCAAGCGTCCTCAGGAGCATGTGGGACATCAGCTTCAAGGTGCAGACACGGCCAATGAGTAGCCGGGTGTTATGCACCGATTGTCACAATAGCGACAAGGACCGCGAATTCGGCGGCACTGGGCCCAACGGTGTGCACGGCTCAAAGAACGACCACATCCTGGAGCGGCAATACGTTATGAGCCAGGTGTTGCCGGGCGCGCTGCCCGGCAGCACGATCTCCAATTTGCAGCTGAGCCCGGTGCTGGATCCGAGTGTAGTGTCTCCTTATGCTCTTTGCGCCAAGTGCCACGACTTGAACTACATCAACTCCGGTGCGAGCTGGCCGGAGCACACGCGACATATCCAAGACGGATTTTCCTGCTCGGCTTGCCACAGCTCGCATGGCGTTCCAGCCGGCACCACGGGCGTGACGGGCCAAAGCCTCGTAAGCTTCGATATGAACGTGGTCGGGCCAAAAGCGGCCGGGCAGCCGGTTTCTTATCTCGGGGGCAGCAACTGCACCCTGACTTGCCACAATCATCCGCATGGACAATAAAGCGTGCTGAATAGCAGCGCGACTTTTGCGGGCGCATGATGACTTTCTTTTCGGCTTAAACATCGAGGCAGCCCCTGCCTTTTTTCAGGCTGTCCCGGTCACGACGGCGGCCGGTGATTCAGCTCTTAGACCGGTAAGTGTGCAGTTTCTCTCCGCCGTAAAGCAGCGAGTGCACCGCGTCACACTGGCGTGACCGGCGTCACAGTGCGCTTGACCAGTAACAGGCGAAACTCCAACCTACGTATTTTTATCCGCCGGCAGGCCGACCGTAGCGAGTGGAAAGAACGCGGGTTCCCAGGCATCATGAACACGCTGCACAAATCGCTTCTTTACACGGTCCTTATCGGTTCTCCCCTCCTGATGAGGGCTGGTGAACACCCTGTAGCCCTCGACAAAAATGTGGATGCCGCGAAGTGCCTGGAGTGCCATGAAGAGAAGACCAAAGGTGCGCATGTCCATTCGGCCATCGCCATGGGTTGCACCAGTTGTCACGAAGTCCAGGTCAAAGACAAGGACACAACACTCATCGAGTTGACTGCTCCGAAAGAAGAGCTTTGCTTTACCTGCCACGAGAAGTCCAAAGCGGCGTCGCAGCATGGTCCTTACAGCAGAGGCAATTGCGTCCTCTGTCACGATCCCCACCAGAGCGAGTTCGATAAACAGCTGAGGGCCTCCGGCAACTCGCTTTGTCTTGAATGTCATCGCGACCGCCGGCTCACCGATTCCAGGGTCGCGTTGTTCAAGACATCGCATGAGCTGACCGATCAAGAGTTCCAGGAAATTCCGAAGATCGGACTAGATCCCACGCAGACGATGGGCCACCCGATGGGAATGCACAAAGTAGCGGAGCTGCCGATTCCCAACGAGCCAGGAAAAAAAATCTCCTGTGTCACCTGCCATGAGCCCCACGCTTCCGAGCGCGAGGAACTGGTGCGCATGGTGGAAGTGAACAAGAAAAGAATTGACGTGTGCGATTCATGCCACCAGGCGAACGATGACGCGGCAATGGCGGCGGCACAGAAACGCGCGGACGAACTGGAAGCACAAAGACAGAAAGAAGCCCAGACACAAGCCAAACAACCGGATATGAGCCCGAAAAAAGCCACCAAGAAGGATAAAAAGCCATGACGACACCCCCGACGCCGACGAGTCGAATCCTCACCGCAGCCCTCTTATTGGCGGCGCTGCCAGGACTGTTGGGAGCGTCCAGCAAGGACAAGAACCAGCCGCCTGCGATCGACAAGGCCCAGTTGGTGTGGCCGCTCCCCCCAGACAAGCCTCGGGTGAGGTTTCTCCAGGAATACAGCAACAACTTCGATATCGAGACTAAAAAGAAGAAATCCTGGGTGGACAAGATGGTGGGCAATGCTGATCCCAACGTCACCGAGTATTTCGAAAGACCGGCCGGTGTGGCCACTGACTCGCAGGGCCGGCTGATCTTTGCCTCGACGCAACGCGCGATGCTTTTCATTATTGATCCGAACCAGAAGAGGATCATGCGCATCCAGGGCGACCGCGGAATCATGTTCAAGACTCCGCTTGGGGTCGCGGTGGACGGGAAGGACAACATCTTCGTCACGGATCCTTTCCTGCACATGGTCCTGAAGTTCGATAACGCGGGGCATCTGCTTGCGACTCTAGGCGCCGACGAAGGCATCAAGAACCCCACCTTCATGGCGATTGATGAAAGACGGCGCCGTCTCTATCTGGTGGATTCGCACCTGCACCAGGTGCTGGTGTTCAACCTCGACACGCTGAAGCTGCAGGACAAATTCGGAAAACGCGGAGAGAAGAACGGCAACTTCAATTTCCCGGTCGGGATCGCAGTGGCTCCAAACGGGAATATCGCCGTGACGGATACCGGCAGCTGTTCCGTACAGGTCTTTACGCCTGATTACAAGTTTGTCCAGCGTTTCGGAACACGCGGCAACCGGCCCGGTGAGTTTACCCGCCCCAAAGGAATCGCCATTGACAGTGAAGGCGACTACTGGGTGGTGGATGCGGCCTTCAATAACTTCCAGATTTTCAGCCCAAAGGGCGTGCTGCTGATGTGGATCGGCCAGTTCGGCAACGTGCCCGGGGCATTCAACCTCCCCATGGGGATTTACATAGACAAGAACCAGAAGGTGTACGTGAGCGACCAGTTGAACCATCGAGTACAGATCTTCCAGTTCCTCGGGGGAGGGGACTGAACGGCATTCTGTCCGGGCCCGCAAGACGACAGATTCTGCTGTGGCAACAGCTACAGCAGCCAACGAAAGCAGTAAAGCGGGGTATTTGCAATGGGGGTTCTTCTCTTGCTTCAGGAGGAATTATGAAAATGATCGCCAAAGCCGGCATTCTGCTGCTCGTGATGTGCATCGCCACCACGGCGTTTGCAGCGCGCGCGCCGAAGTCGGCTGTTTTCGGTTCTGCCCATGATTTCAAGACGCAACTGGGCGGCGCCAGCTTCACACTCTGCAACTTCTGTCACGTCGCCCACAAGTTCGGCTCGGCTCCGACAGGGCCCGGCTATCTGCTGTGGAACCACACCCTGTCGAACGTGGCCAGCTATGGCGTGTACACCAGTGACAGCATGCGCTCCACCCCGGACGACCTGGGTGGCCAACTGACGGTCAGCAACCTGTGCCTGAGCTGCCATGACGGCACAGTGGCCATCAACTCCTGGTATGAAGCGCAGCTGGCCAGCAACTTCCAGCCGCTGCCGCAAGGCACACTGTTCATGCCGAATGACACGACGGTCCGCGACTTGACCAAGCAGCATCCGATTAACTTCGTTTATCCGGATGCCACCACGGCTGCGGCTATCGGCATTCAGCCCGCTGCCGACCTCAACTCAATTGACGGCAACGGCAACGTGCCGCTGTTCCGCGGCAGAATGCAGTGCGCCACCTGCCATGATCCGCATGCCGGCCCCAGCGCTGGAGTGAGCCTGTTCTTCAGGACTTTCCCCAGCACACCGGCGCAGACCCTGACCGGTACGTTCTGCGTGTATTGCCATCTGTAAACAGCAGACGGAGGGGCGAAGCGAGCCTCGCAAGCAGCGCAGCCCCTCCGTTGGCTTTTCGCAAGCAGATCAGGCAGAGAACACCGTGGCCTCAGGTCGATCCTTCGCGTTCTCGAAAGCAAGAATGATAAGAAAACCCCCAATTCGCTTCATGCTGAAGGCTGTTCTGACCTCAACGCTCCTCAGTCTAACCGTTCCAGCGCAGTACACGAATTACGAGGCGCCACGCTGGCGCGTGAACGGCTTCGCCGGTTTCGATTTGACGCACACGCAACAAAGTCAGACCAACGTCGCAACATTCACCAACCAGCTTTTCCCGATGGGCGATGTGCGCATTTTCGGAGACGGATTCATCCTCGATCCCAGGTTGCTTGACGTAAGCGGTGGCTTTGAATACCAGAAAGGGGCGAATCAGGCCGAGCGCGGCGATCTGGGACTGGGTGGGACGAATATCACTTTCAATTCAGCATTCCTGCCCAAGAGCCATCTACCGGTGCGCGTCTCTTACATGAAAACGAACCATGGTGTTAATGGTCTGGGTATTGACCAGAACAACGACGACTCGCGGCTGGATGTTCAGTGGATGGTGTCGGAGCCGAAATTTCCGCAGATTACCACGTCATTCCAGGACTACAGCAGCACGGTGAATGTGCCGACATCACTTACGGACCAGAATTTTTCTCAAAAAGCATGGACGGTAGCTCTTTCCGATGTCTGGAAGCAATGGCAATGGAACGGCAGCTACTCCATGGCTGCGGGTACAGCCAGCGGCCTTGCCGGGATCAATGTCAATACCAATTTCGACAACAACGCGCGCACTGGCAGCCTCACCGTGCAGCGAGCGTTCTGGGAGAACAAGGCGCGGCTCCGGTTTGAGAACAGGGAATTCTGGCAGTCGAACCACCTCGGCGGCGACGGCACCAGCGACAGCTCAGAGCTGACGAACATCGCCACTTTCGATGTACAAGTGCATCCGAAAGTGATGCTGGGCACGGGCTATTCCTTCACCGAGGTCGATACCAACAATGTTTCTGTCCTGCAGAATCCAGGCGCCGCGCCAATCACTTTCATAAATTTTGTTTCCAGCACGTCGAACAGCGCGACTGGCCGGGTGGACTATAAACCGTTTACGTGGCTGAGGATGACCCAGGAAATGCGCACGACTCTTACCACCCCGATACCCGGGGTAGCTGAGAGTGAGACTTCGTTCACTGACACAGCTTCCACGATTACAGCGGACCACGTCTGGCGCGGGTTCGACTTGCTGGGCTCGTATACCGGACGCTTTGAGATGGCAGGAACCACGCTGGAAAACCAACCCAATCAGTGGTCAAACAGCTTCATGGGACGGATCGGTTGGGGTGACGTTCGCTATGTTCACCTGGTCGCTACCGTCGCAGATGAGAATCTTAACCTGATCGAGCAGATTGGCGGCTTTACCCGCCAGAAACGGGCCACAGGGGAGCTTGAGACACAACGTGTCAAACGGTTCAGGCTTCGCGCTGGTGCCGATTGGACACAGGTGGAAATCCTCAATATCAGCGGAGACACGCGGAACAAGACCGTAACTTACTCTGCTTCCGGCGAGCACCGGCTTTTCATGATTTCGTACAGCAAAGTCTCTTCCGATGGCGTCGGCGCCGTTTTTCCCGTTGGCCTGATCAATCCCCAGATTCTGGTGGTGGACCTTCCGATCAACCAGCTCATCTTTACTCCGCTGCAGAACCGGATCATGCGCGCGGATCAGGTGAACTTTCTCTTGCGGCCCCGGCGGCGACTGGAAGCGGCCGTCGCGTGGCGTAATGAACATGACATATTCGCCACCTCCGAGCAGACCTACAACCTCCTACAGGCCGATGCGCGATACCGGATAGGCAAATTCACAGTCGAAGGAGGTTACTCACGGAACCTCTACGACGTGACAAATCTCACAGGACCGACTGGCACCCGTCTGGCAGTCTGGTATTTCCGGATTGGGCGGGATTTCAGGGTCTTATAGGCTCTAAGTGGCACAGAGACACTCCAGAACGAAAAAGATCATACAGATCGGCTGTGTGATCGCGGCGAGCATCGCTTTGGGCTTTGCGACTCGAGCCTACTCTGTCCCAGGCAAGCCGGAACCGACCACGCCAGTGCAAATGGGACCGGTGGATTATCTCGGTTCTCTGAGAACCGCCAGCGACGTAAGAGGTAAGGCGACGGGCTTTCGTAAATTCATCAACAAGGTAGCAGGCCTCGAAGATGACGCTCGTGCCATGGTTCTCCCGCACGGAGTAGCCGTGGACAGCAAAGGCCGTGTGATCGTGGCAGACACAAAAAGCCGCTTGGTGCACATCTTCGATCGGGAGGGACGCAAGTATAAGCAGCTTCACGCTCCTGACTCTGACCCGTTCCTGTCCCCGATTGCGGTAGCTCTGGACAGCCAGGAACGGATTTACGTTACGGATTCCGGTCGTGCGCTGATTTTCGTATTCCAGCCCGATGGCAAGTTCCTGCACACGATCGGCGCTCTGGGCAAGAACGAAAGTATCTTTAAACGCTGCACCGGTATGGCAATCGACCGCCATACTGACACGCTCTACGTGGTGGACACTGTTGCCATGCGCGTGGTGGTGCTCAGCTCTGAGGGGAGGGTCCTGAACCGGATCGGAAAGCCTGGCGAAGGTGCAGTGGAGTTCAATTATCCGACGCACATCGCGATTGGCAATGACGGCTCACTCTGGGTCGTGGACTCGCTCAATTTCCGGGTTCAGCATCTGGACGCTTCAGGTAAGTTTATTTTTGGCTTCGGGGGACTCGGGGATGCGGCAGGTACTTTCGACAAGCCAAAGGGCATCACAGTTGACGCACAGGGACGCGTGCTGGTGGTGGAGGGCAGAAATGACCGTGTGCAGGCGTTTGATTCTCAGGGCAAGCTGCTCTTTGCGTTCGGCAACACAGGAAGCGGCGCAGGCGAATTCTTCCTGCCGACCGGCATCACCGTGGATGGCGAAGGAAAGCTCTACGTTGCAGACGGGCAGAACCGCCGAGTGGAAATCTTCCGTCTGAATTCCGGGAATGGGGGCCAGTCAGGTGCCCGCTAGGCTCACCATCATCGTGTTTTTGCTGGCAACAGGCCCGTGGGCCCTGGGACAATCGGGTAATAAAGCCTCGATCATTGACAGCAAGCACGACTTCCGCACCAACTCCACCGCGCAAATCCGATCGGTCACCGGCACTGACCCCTGCGTCTTCTGCCATACGCCGCACAATTCGGCGCCAGTAAGCTATCTCTGGAACCATGCAACTTCATCGCGTGATTTTCCTGCGTACACCAGTTCCACGATGAAGTCGAATGTGACCACGATCCAGCCCCAGGATGTCTCAAAACTATGCCTCAGTTGTCATGACGGGACCATCGCCCTGGGCGACACCGTGAATGACGGAAGTATTGCTTTTATCCAGGGGGCCGGATACATGCTCCCTTCCGGGTCCAGTTCAAACGTGGCCGGAGACCAGACCTTCGCGAATGACCATCCCTTCGGGTTCATCCCTGCAATTAGTAATGAAATCCAGACTCCGCCAACTCAGGACCCAGTGAAGATGGACAGGGCCGGGAAGTTGCAGTGCACCAGCTGCCATGATCCCCATAAAGAAGATATAGATCCTGTCACGCGCAAGTTTCTGGTCAAGCCGAATCAGGCGTCCGCGGTTTGCCTTACATGTCATCAGAAACCAGGCTGGACCAATTCTGTTCACAACCAGGCCCCGGATATCAGCGAAGATTCGCGCTACACGCAGGCAAAGGGCGCGCACACCGGGTATGTGGGAATGAGGAATAACGGATGCGAGAGCTGCCATCGTCCCCACGCTCCCGATGTCTCACAGCGGCTGATCAAACGCGCCGAAGAAGCTGTGTGTTTCGCATGTCATGATGGCACGGTAGCCAACCGCAACATTCAGGCTGAGTTTTCCTCCAAGACCTACAAACACCCTGTGTTGACGACGCCCTCTGTGCACGATGCCTCCGAGGATCCGAACTCGATTACACATCAGCTTCCGGAGACCAGCTCAGGGCAGCCGCGCCACTCGGAATGTCCCGATTGCCACAACGGCCACCTGGCAAATACGTCCACCGGTGTACCGCCACTGGTGAGCGGAGCACTCGCGGGAGTGAAAGGGCAGTCTGCATTGAACGCAGTGTTGCCGCAGGCCGCCAACGAGTATGAAGTCTGCTTCAAGTGCCACGGCGACAGCGCCAACAGGCCGCAGATGTTCGATCGATCCACAGTGGGAATCGGTTACGGTCGCAATCCACAACGGCAGTTCGACGCGGGCAATCTCAACGCATATAACACGCGAATCGAGTTTACTCAGAGCATCTCTTTCCATCCGGTAACTCAGGCACGGAATCTTCCCAGCGCAGACGTACCCAGCCTGCGGTCAAACGCCATTGCGCCCGGAGGCGCACCGATAACAGGCAGGACACTTTCGGGCAGCAGCCAGATTTATTGCTCGGATTGCCATAACAGCGATACCGGCCGAAATCTGGGGACGTCCGGTACCGGCCCCAGTGGACCGCATGGCTCCAACCTGCCCCACATCGTCGAACGGGCAAACGTGCTTGAGCCGCCGCCCGCGACCCCCGGCAGTGGATCGGGTATCAGCTACACGCTTTCCAATTATGCCCTCTGCGACAAATGCCACGACGTGCAGAACAGCGTGATGCAAGACAGGAGCTTCCGACGGCACAGCCTGCATATACAAGGTGAGCGTGCGGCGTGTTCTACGTGCCACGATCCGCATGCTTCAACTTCGCCGATGCTGATCAACTTTGATCTCAGCGTAGTCGCTCCCAACAGCAGCGGCGTTCTGCGTTACACGCGAACAGGCACCGGACACGGGACCTGCTCCTTGCGATGCCATGGAGAGAATCACAACAACCTTTCGTATTGAGGTTGTGGCGAAGACGTAAGCGCAGCAGCAAGATTTTATGAGGAGATGCAATTTTATGAAGAAGGTCATTTTAACGGTAGTTCTGGTCCTGCTGCTGGTAACCGTGGCGGCGGCCATCATGGTGCGGCCATTGGCGCCTCCCATCTCCATGGGGGATGTTGCGGTTGCGCAACCCGGAGCGATGGCGCGGCTGGCAGGAAACATGAAAGCACGCCTCACCACTGGAAAAACCGAGATTGAGCGCACTCTGGCGGCCAAGAAGACTGCTACCAGCTTTCGCATGAAAACGGTGCTGCGTCTTCACCCAGGCAATCCGCTTGAAACCCTGGTGGAAGTTTCGTGTCCTGACCGTGAGCGCTTCACCACCACGATCGGCGAGAAGCAGTTTCAGGCGGTTCGCATTGGCGGGAAAGCATATGTCGAACAGCTTGATGGCAAATGGAACGTGCAGGACACGCCAGCCAGTGGGTGGTCGCCGTGCGGCGACAACCCGGGCGAACCTGCTCCCTGGGCGGTCATGAACGAGGGACGCGACCCTTCCACTGTTCTTGCCAAGCTGCTGGGCAACTCTGAGATCACACGCGGAGCTTTTGTCACCACGAAAGCCGGCGACTGCCAGCAGTGGACTCTCACACTGCAGATGCCGGGCGCCGGTCAACATGGACACGGCAGTAACGGTCTGCGTTACACCGTCTGCATTGATCCGGACAAGCATCTTCCCATCGCAGTAGTGATGGGTAGTGGCGGTATGGTGACCAGCTATTACGACTGGAACCAGCCAATTCAGATTGATCCTCCAAGAATGTAAGAGCTTCTCGCAGAAAGCAGGCGGCGAAATTTCGCTGCCTGTTCCGTTTACCGGCAGACGGCCAGCCGTCTCGTTTATTGGAGGCCCTGCGCTTTGAGAAACGTCAGCTTGTCCCAATAGCCGCGCTGGAGCACGATCTTGCCATCGCGTACATGAAAAAATCCGCAGCCGCGCAGGCCGAGCGGATCACGCCATTCCAGAATCGCCCATTCGCCATCCTGAAACAGGTTTTCGACGATACATACCATCTCGGCAGTCTCAAAACCTTTCCTGAACATTTCGCGGATAGCTTCGCGACCGTGCACTGGGCTTTCTGCCACCTGATGGTTCGTGGCGTGTTCGTCGTAGAATAACGCAAGCGCGTCAGCATCGGCGCGATTGAACGCTTCCACCCACTGTTGCACCAGTTCCCTTGGCTGCATTTTGCATCCTTCCAGATGTACCCCTGATTGCTATTTCGCGATTCTTGATTTAGTTTTCCGCTACATACTTCCAAGCCAAAGGGGTCTTCATGTTCTGCTCGAATTGCGGTGCGCCCAATGTGGACGGTTCAAAGCACTGCGCAAACTGTGGTCGTGCGCTACAAAACGAGCTCGTGGCTGCCCAGACCGGCGCCGCTGCTGCTCCCGCACCGGCACCGCAGCAATCACCCCAGCAATCACCCCAGACCACCGCGTATTCGCCATGGCTCGATGTAGCGCCCATGTCCAGCCACGGAGGAACGTATCAGCCGCTGCCCTACGCACCCACTGACGGCAAAGCCACCGCAAGTCTCGTGCTGGGGATTCTGTCCATTCTTGGTTTCACTGCTCTCACTGGCGTTCCGGCCGTGATTCTCGGCCACATCTCCCGCAGCAACATCAACCGCAGCGGCGGCCGTTTGCAGGGCAAGGGCGTTGCGCTCGGCGGACTTATCACGGGGTACATCGGGATCAGTATCATCCCGTTTCTTATCGTTGCGTCGATTATGATGCCCAATCTACTTCGCGCCCGGCAATCGGCAAATGCCAGCTCAGCGGCGGCGACTCTCCGAACCGTCAATACCGCTCAGGTCATCTATTCCACCGCCAACCCTGCCAAAGGTTACGCTCTGGATCTGGCGACGCTGGGAGCAAACACTTCCGCCGGCATTGATCGACAGCTTTCACGCAACTACTGCCAGTCCGGCACCTGGTGCATCAAGAATAAGTACAAGTACTCGCTCACCGGCTTCTGCAATGTCGATGGACTCTGCACAGACTACGTTATTGTGGCAACACCTCTCGACGGCAATGTGGCCACTCGAAGTTTCTGTTCCACGTCCGACGCGGTGATTCGCTCCAAACGGGACACCGTGCTGAGTGAACCTATGACCACAATCAACGAATGCGCCGGTTGGGAGCCGTTCCAATAAGCCACTGCTCCCGCTTTGCTCTCTGATCCTGTGCGCTTTTCGTTACAAGCCACAGGTACATGTCCAACCGTGATTATTTCCTGAAAACCGGACAAAACTTTCATTTCTTCAAAGACCCTCGCCCGGGCTTCTATATTCTACTTCGCTGCAAGCCCACCCTCCCTCGCTGTTTCCAAACGCGTTTTCCTGGAGGCGTTTCAATGAAGTCCGTCGCAAATGCTATCCGCACCATCTGTGCTGTTTTCGTTACGGCCGCGTACCTGATCAGTTTCCCGGCGCCGGCCCATGCTTATGACAACACCATTACGTTCCTCCGTACTGACGAACCCGGTCGCTGGTTCAAGAACACCGCTGGCCCTATTGCCGGTACGCAATCGCTGGCCGTGGCCTCGCCCGGTGTTCAGGTCCGCTTCAAGGATGGCGAATCCAACGCCATCCACACCGTCACCAGCCTGATCTTCCCGACTGGCGCCGCCGGCATGCCCTTTGATTCCGGCAGCCTCCAGACCAACCAGCAGGCGCGACTCACGCTCACCACGCCTGGCCTGTACGTCTTCACCTGCAAGATCCATCCTTATATGTTCGCTGCAGTGATCGTGGACGATCCCAATACCGCGGGCCTCGACCTGGGCGACAGCATCACCCTGGTGAACGGAATCACCGTTCCAACCAGCAGTGATCTTGCTACCCGCCTGCTGCGGACCTTCTTCATCGCCACCAACCCGGCGAACTGGCAGGACTTCAGCAAGCCCACGTGGCACATTACCTACCCTGACGTGAACGTGCGCATCACCGGCGGTGCCGTGGTCAATCTGCCGGCGGTTCTGAACGAGCGTTACGGAAATGACATCCCGCTCCCGCCGCTTGTCAACCCGGCCACCGCCGGCGTCGGAGAAGTTTGGGTTGATACCCAGTTCGAACTCACCAAACATAAGGACAAACCCGGCACCGCTACCAGCGTTGATACCAACTCCTGGAAGCCGATCCGCAAAGTCGCTCTGCCGCAGGTTGAC
>JBAIYI010000618.1:0-2075 GCA_037915955.1 Terriglobales bacterium | reverse complement strand
GAGAGTGGGCGGCTTCTGCAAATCCCTGGGCGCACACTTACAATGCGAAGATGCTCGTTCCCAATTTTCGATTGATGAAGGAATCCGCTTTACCGGCCTTGCTGGAGCTGATGCCGGAGTTTTATCGCGACCAGCAAATGCATTTTGAGCTGGACACCGCGGCTGCAAGAGTCAGGCAGCTTTTGGCCACCCCTGAGCTGGGCCGCGCGATGCTGATCTACGCCGGCGACAAGCTGGCCGGTTACGTTGTGCTGACGTTCTGCTTTAGCTTTGAGTACGGGCGCTTTGGCCTGCTGGATGAACTCTACGTGCTGCCGCCGTTCCAGCGGCAAGGCATTGGCCGAGAGGTCATCGCACGCGCAGAAGCGATCTGCCGCGAAGAGAAGATGGCCGCGTTGAGGCTTGAGGTCGGCTACGAGAATCCCGAAGCGCAGGTCCTCTATATACGCGCAGGGTTCAGGCCTGACCCCCGACACATTATGACGAAGTGGGTGAAAGGATGAAGACTCTTCTCTTTTCCCACCTCGATGGTTTAGTCTTTCCGCTTTGCACGGAGGCCCTATGAAACGCTGCCAACTGCTGCTCGCTGTAGTCTTCCTTGCCGGCGCTGCATTCGCCGCTGATTGTCCTGAGCCGAAGCCGGGTGATTACGTGGTGAAAGATTTTCAGTTCAAGTCCGGCGAAAAGCTGCCTGAAGTGAAGCTGCATTACTACACGCTGGGCGCGCCGCAGAAAGATGCGAGCGGCCGCGTGCGCAACGCGGTGCTGATCCTGCATGGAACAGGCGGCACGGGCAGGCAGTTTATGGCGCCGCAGTTCTGTGGCGTACTGTTTGGCCCCGGCCAGCTGCTGGACGTGACGAAGTATTTTGTGGTGCTGCCCGACAATGTGGGCCACGGCGGATCCAGCAAGCCCAGTGACGGGTTGCACATGCGCTTTCCGCATTACGAGTACGACGACATGATCGAACTCCAGTATCGGCTTCTTACGCAGGGTCTGGGCGTGAACCATCTTCGGCTGGTGATGGGCACGTCCATGGGAGGAATGCATAGCTGGCTGTGGGCGGAGCAGCATCCGGATTTTATTGATGCTGCCATGCCGCTGGCCAGCCAGCCGATTGAGATTGCCGGCCGCAACCGGATGACGCGGCGCATGATCATGGATGACATCCGCAACTCGCCAGACTGGAACAACGGCGAGTACAAGCAGCAGCCGCACGGCCTGGCCGCAGCACTGCAAATTTTGCTGATCATGGGCAGCAGCGGGTTGCAGATGCAGAAGAACTTTCCCACGCGGGAAAAGGCAGATGAGTTCCTGGAAAAATTCATCGCCGACCGGATGAAGGCCACGGACGCGAATGACATGATCTATTACTTTGACGCGTCGCGAAATTACAACCCGGAGCCGGCGTTGGAGAAGATCACCGCGCCGCTCACGGCGGTGAACTCAGCCGATGATTTCATCAATCCACCCGAACTGGGGATCATTGACAAAGACATCAAACGGGTGAAGAACGGCAAGCTCGTGCTGCTGCCGATCACGGACCAGACTCGCGGACACGGCACGCATACGTGGCCGGCGATCTGGGGCAGCTACCTGGAAGAGCTGCTGAAGCGGTCAGAACACTGAGTCAATCGGAAATACGATGAGTTTCTTGAAAGAGCTGAAATCGTGGATCGGGCTCGATCCGGATTCGACAACTCGAAAAGAGGATGTAAGCGAAAACAAGCCGCTATTTGTGTATGTCAAAATCCCTGCGAATCTAGGCCCGGTGGACCGCGGAGAAATGTTTGAGGATCCTCTTCAGCGAGCTCTTGAAAGTGGTGCAATCGGTACCATCACCGGAGGAGGCTCCCAGCTAGGCGAGATGGACGAAGCAGGACATCGGGAGATCGAGTTCTGCGACATCGATCTCGAGCTTTACGATGCTGTGAAGGGCCTCGAGGTCCTCCGTCACGAGTTGGCGCGGCTGCAGGCGCCGCCCGGCACGATAATGACCTACGAACTGGAAGGACGCGAGTGGGAGGACCCGGTGTATCCTCCCAAACCGTCTTAGTCGCGCTCTTCTTCTTCTT
>JBAIYI010000757.1:0-2695 GCA_037915955.1 Terriglobales bacterium | reverse complement strand
ATGAAAGAGAAGAAGAACTCGTTGTCAATTGCGCTTGCTTTCGCATTCGTTCTGCTGGGGGTTACACTTCGCGCGGCGCCGACGCTCCAGGCTCAATCGCCTGAGCTTGAAACCGGCAAACAGATTTTTACCAAAGGTGAAAGCCCGACCGGGGTAACTCTGGAAGCGGTCATGGGTGACACCGCAGTGCCCGCCACACTCATGCCCTGCTCCAATTGTCATGGCATGGATGGCCACGGCAGGCCGGAAGGCGGTGTTGTGCCTGCCGATATCACCTGGAGCGTGCTCTCGCACCCGAAGCGGGAAGAAGTCGCCCTGTCACGCAAGAGGCCAGCTTATGACGACGCATCGTTGCGCCGGGTGCTTCGTGAAGGGATCGATGCGGGCGGCAATGAGCTTGAAATTACCATGCCACGCTATCGTCTCAGCGATCCGGACCTGGACAGCCTCATCAGTTTTCTGCATCAGCTTGGCGTGCGGAACGATCCCGGAGTTTCCAACGATCGCATCCGCGTGGCGAGTCTCGTGAGCAAAGGCCAGATGGAAGAGGCGAGTCAGCCGGCAACTGAGATCCTGCGCGCCTATTTTGAGGAGCTGAACCAGCAGGGCGGAATCTACGGTCGCAAGATCGACTATACCGTGGCGCCGAGTATTGCGAGGACGAGCGGAGAAGGAAGGCAGGATTTCTTTGCCGTTGTGGGAGTCTTCTCGCCGGATCACAAACGCGAAATTCACTCCCTGGAAGCCTCCGGTGTTCCAGCGCTCGATATTTTTTCCGGCGAGGCAGAGGAGCAAAGCCTGGCCAAACCGCGTGTCTTCCATATCTTCTCCGGATTAGCGGAGCAGGCGCGCATGCTGGCGAAGTACGCATACGAAGATCTCAGAGCTTCGCGGCCGCTGGCAATTGTCTATCCGGCCCACCGCTCGGCGATTGCGGATGCAGTCGAAGAGCAGTGCCTTCACTCACAATGCCCGGGCGTGACGCGGATTGCATATTCAAGCTTCGACTCTCTGCGGGTCTCCCGCCAGTTGAGTGCTCAGAGTCCCGGGGCTGTATTGTTCCTTGGGCAGGGCAGCGAGCTCCGTGATTTCTTGAGCGACAGTGAACAGGCGCACTCACGTGTACCCATACTCCAGCTTGGCCCGCTCTCCGGAGCAGAGATTTTTCAACTTTCGCCGCAAGTGAGCCGGCCGATTTATGTTGCTTTTCCAACGCTGCCCAGTGACGTTACGCCGGTCGCTCTTGCCGAGTACCGCTACCTTGCGAACAAGTACAAACTTTCTTCCGGCCAGGCCGGGCGCGCACTTGCCGCGCTGGCCGCGGCCAAGGTTTTCGTGGAAACGGCACGCCAGACCGGCCGGGAACTCACCCGCGAAAACTTTGTCGATACCCTGGCCGGCGCATACAAGTTAAATACCGGGCTCTCTCCCCCGCTTAGCTACGGCTCAACCCGGCGCATTGGGGCGCTGGGGGCTTATGTGGTGAAGTACGAGCCGGCCAGAAAAACGTTCTCCGCGGACACGGCATGGATGGAGCCGTGATGGTGATCGCCATGAAAACAGGATTTTCTGTGAGTTCGTTTCGATCTCATGCAGCTTGCGCGCTTGTTTCGGCGCTGTTGTGCACCGGCTGCGCGGGCAAGAAGCCGGTCGCAGCCGCTGGCCAGAATCCCAGTAACACGCAGGACTATGACGCGGCCCTGGCACAGTCTGAGCAGGCGCATCGCAAGCAGCCCAAAGACGCCCAGGGGCAGTTGCGTCTCTACCAGTTGCGGCAGGAAGCGGCCGAGTTCCACATCAAGCAGGGACTCCACTTTCTGGAGCGACACGAGAATCAAAAAGCCGCTGTGGAATTTGAAGCAGCGCTGCGAAGCGATCCTTCTTCCATGCTCGCACGGCAGGAGCTGGATTACACCCGGCAGCTGATTGCCTCAGACACGCCGAGCACAGCTGCGAACACGCAGGCCGTGCCTTCCGGAAAACCCGCGCAGGAGAAGGGCACACTTCTGGACAGCCCGCCAACCGTTCATACGCTTTCACAGGAGCCTTTGACGCTGAAGATGAACGAAGACGCGCGCACCGTCTTTCGCACCATCGGCAAGCTCGCTGGACTGAACGTGGTGTTTGATCCGGAATTTCCTGACAACAAGAAAATATCCATCGATCTCACCAACGTGACCATCCAGCAGGCTCTGCAGGTTGCCTGCGTCGAGGCCAAGGCGTTCTGGAAGCCGGTGACCAGCAACATCATCATGGTTTTGCCCGACAACGGCGCCAAGCGTCGGCAGGAAGAAGAGCAGATCCTCAAGAAAATCTACCTGCAGCACACGCAAACGGCGCAGGAACTCACGGAGATCACCACCGCCATCCAGCAGATGCTCGAGCTGCGTCACGTGCAGCCGGTGCCCCGCGATAACGCAATCCTGATCCGCGATACACCAGACAAGATTTTTCTCGCCAACCGGCTGATTCAGGATAGCGATCGTGGCAAGGCAGAAGTGGTCGTACAGATTTCGGTTCTACAGGTACGGCGCGATAAGGCGCGCAGCCTTGGCATCCAGCCCAGCGGGAGCACCACGATTGCTTTTGTGCCCGGATCGCCCCTGGGACCTGCCGGCGGCGTCAGGCTGGATAAGCTGGGCCAGATCTCGGAAGGTGATTTCGCCATGACCATTCCCAGCGCCGTGGCCTCAGC
>JBAIYI010000323.1:0-3031 GCA_037915955.1 Terriglobales bacterium | reverse complement strand
TTCTCTTCTGGAAATCGCTTCCAGTCTCCGATGTCACTGCGGTGCTTTCGAAGCTCACCATCCCGCTCGTCTTTATTCCGCTGCTCAGTTACTTGATCACCATTGCTGCGCAGCTCCTGATGCTGCTGTTGAGCAGCGTGGTGCTTCTGGGAAGCGGCGTGGATATCGGGGCGGTGTGGACACACTCCGGCTTTTTGCGGGCATCGGGAATCATGTTCTACCACATCGTGACGGTGCACGGCCTCTGGTACGCGCCCATCTACGGCTGGCTTCTTCTGGTCTCGGCGTGGGCGCCGCGCGCGCCGCTGGTATGGGCCGTGCTGCCGCCATTCGTGATCTGCGGAGTGGAGAAGGTGGCGTTTAACACCGAGCATTTCCTTGCTCTGGTGGAGGAGCGATTCCTCGGCCCGGAAACTCACGGCGTCACGCTGCCCGCGAGCGGGCCGCCCGTGCACTCAATGTCAACGCTCATCCCTGACAATTTTTTTGGCCAACCGGGATTGTGGATCGGACTCGCTGTTGCCGCGGTGTTCATTGCGGCGGCGGTGCGGCTGCGACGCTATCGCGGTCCCATCTGAGGTACTCGTATGAAGAGAGCCTCTATCACCGCCGCTCGTGTTCTGCTGCTGCTGTCCCTGCAATTCGCCGTGACGGCCAGGGCTCAGGAACAGCACAATGCCTCAGGCGAATCGGTGTTTCGCGTCAACGTGCAGCTTGTGCAGCTTGATGTGCAGGTGCTGCAAAAAAAGACCGGCCATCCCGTCGGGTCGCTGAACAAGGAAGACTTCAAACTGTACGAGGATGGTGTAGAGCAACGGATTGCCGAGGTGAGCCGAGACCAGCTTCCGCTTTCCGTGGTTTTGCTGTTCGATCTCACAGATACCGTGCAGCCGGTCCTGAAGCCTCTGGCCGCAGGCGCACTGGAATCATTGCAGCACCTCAAGCCGGAAGACGAAGTCGCGGTGATGGTCTACTCGTCATCGGCGCAACTCCTGCAGGATTTCACTACCGACCGCAGCAAAGCAGTCGCGGCCATTCAAAAGGCGAGTGAGATGCAAAGTGGGGACGCTGCATACTTCAATGAGGCTGTGTTCACCGCTTCAGAGCAACTGGCCAAAGTCACCAACCCGCGCAGCCGCAGGACCATCATCTGGTTCACTGATAACGTGCCCAATATCCCCTCGGCGAAGCAGCACAGCGAGCAGGACGCATTTCACGAAGTGCTTGCCAGCGGCACAACGGTCTTCACGCTGCTGGAGCGGAGCGGCCTTTCTGACTTCTTCATGGTCAGCTTCAGCAAGAATCCGGCCTTCGCTCCTTTCCGCATGAAAGCTCCTCCCGGCGACGTTCACAAATATGCCGAACGCACTGGCGGCGAGGTGATGAAGTCCAGCAAGGACCAGGTGAGCGCGAAGCTGGCGCAGATGATTGACGAGATTCGTACGCGCTACACCATCGCCTACTACCCCAGCGTGAGACAGCCGGCAGGCACCTTTTGCAAAATCAGGGTGCAGATGAGACCGGAAGCCGAAAAGCGCGATGGAAAGATGACCGTCCGGGTGAAGACCGGTTATTACAGGTGACAGCTTCTTCAACTACTTGGCGTCTGGATCAAAATCCAGCTTGACCACGATAGTGGATTCTGTGCTTGCCGGCTCGTAGCGCCACTTGCGTACGGCTTCTTCCGCGGCCTGGACCAGAACCGGACTGCCGCCAAGAACAGTCACGTTCTTTACCCGCCCTTCCGGCGTTACCAGCAATTGCAGGCGAACGGCTCCCTTGATTCTTACCCTTCTTGCAAGCTCAGGATATTCGGGAACCACTTTGACTTTAAGAACGCGATTGCTCTCACCGACTGCGGTACTCACCAGCAGCAGCGCGTCGAGCAACGCCAACACAATAATGCGATACACAGCGACTCATCCTCAAAAAAATCAGCCCGGAAGAAAGATGGGCACTTAGAAACTTTTCCAGCATCTTAGTTGACCCAGAGCTGCCGGGACACAGTACCGAAGTACCATTCGAACGCGCTGTTCCGTTTGAGTAATCGTGTGAAAAGCATTGCAGAGTGATGTTTTCGCGTGACGCTTTTGTTTCAGCTGTCGGACTCTCACTGGCGATCTCCGCTTCCTCTGCGGCCATTTCTCCCTCACAACAGCCTGAAGATTGCGGGTACGACAACGGCGCTGGCGCAGCCCATCAGCACCATGCCGAGCGAAGCAAAGGCCACTGCTTCACTGCCGAGTTCGAGCGCGCGCACCACGCCAAAGGCGTGCGACGTGAGTCCCAGAGTAAAGCCGCTGACTGCGGGATCGGTGACGCGCGCCCAGCGCAGGAACGCCGGCGTGCAGATGATTCCTGTAATTCCGGTGGTGAAAACGCTGATGACGGTCAGCGAGGCTAGTCCCCCAATTTTTTCCGCGATCGCCAGGGCAATGGGCACGGTGACGGACTTGGTGGTAAGCGAGATCAACATCAGGCGGTCGAGTCGGAAGAGCAACCCAAGGAGCAGAGCGCTGCCGGTGACCCAAAGGCCGCCCGCCAGCAGCGTCCCCAGCACAGGCCAGATCACGCGGCGCGCCTTCTGCAGGTTTTCATACAGCGGGACGGCGAGAGCCACAATCGCTGGCCCCAGCAGGAAATGCAGCGCCGTAGTGCCGGCCCAGTATCGGTCGTACGAGAAGCCGGTGAGTTTCAGCCCGAGCACCACCAGGAATATGGTGATCAGCACCGGCTGAAGCGGGCCAATCCTGCCCAGCCGGTGATAAATCCACACGCCGACGGCGTACACGGCGATGGTCAGCGTGACCAGCACAAGCGGATCGAGAAATTTTGCCGTTGTGCTCATTCGTGGCCGTTTTCCAGATGATCCGATTTCCCCATGACCGATGATCCGCACTCCCTTCGTGTTCCTTCGTGTCCTCTCTCGTAAATGCACCGGGAGGCACGAAGGTCTGTCACTCGCGACGGCCGTGCGCCGTGGGCGCGAAATAAGTTAGCCCAGTGCGTTCCCGAGGCGCGCATCGCACGC
>JBAIYI010000768.1:0-2741 GCA_037915955.1 Terriglobales bacterium | reverse complement strand
TTTCCCGATTCGGCTGCTGGCGCGGGAACGGTTCGATTCCATCCATAAGATTCAATCCGTGCACTCGCCCATTCTGATCATTCGTGGCGGCGCGGATGTGGTCATTCCGCCGGCGATGTCGCTGCGGCTTTACGAAGCCGCGCCCGGTTCCAAGCGGTTGGTGACGATTGCGGGTGGCGGTCACGACAACACAGCGGCAGTGGGCGGAATGGAATATGCGGAGGCAGTGAGAGGATTTGTGAACGGTCTTCGCTCGCCTCAAACTGCAAATCGTTGATTGCAGCTTGTGATCAGCGCCGGAACGCATCGGATTGAAACTGGCGCTACGCTGTGCTAACGTCCGCTAAGAGCGTCCATAAAGGAGGCCCGATGGTTGCCATCGTGGTGCTGTTGATTGTCGTTGTGGTTCTGGGACTGATCGTAGCCGGAATGTACAACGGCTTGGTGCAGTTACGCGTCCGGGGAGACAATGCCTGGTCCGACATCGACGTGCAACTGAAACGCCGTCATGACCTGATCCCGAACCTGGTGGAGACGGTGAAAGGTTATGCCACGCACGAAAAGGGTACGTTCGAGAACATCGCCAAATACCGCAATGCCGCCATGGCCGCGACCGGCCCGGCTGCACAGGGCGCGGCGGAAGGCATGCTCACTCAGGCGCTGCGTGGACTGCTGGCCGTCGCCGAAGCGTATCCGCAACTGCAGGCCTCCCAGCAATTCCAGAGCCTGCAAGCCTCGCTGAACGAAGTGGAAGATTCATTGCAGAACTCGCGGCGTTACTACAACGCCGTGGTCCGCGACCTGAATACCAAGATCGCGAGCTTCCCGACCAACATCCTGGCGGGGATGTTCAACTTCCAGCCGCGGCAGTTCTTCGAGATTACCGCTCCGGCCGAGCGCGACGTTCCACAGGTGAAATTCTGAAATGAGATCTCACATGGACCGGCATTTCTGGAAAGCAGGCTTATGCCTGCTTTTCTTGTTAGTCTTCGCGATTGGCGCGCAGGCGCGGGACTGGCACATCTCCCAGTTTCGCGACACGATCCTGGTGGATGAGGACGGATCCTTCACCGTCAACGAGCACATTACCCTCTCCTTCGCCGGCCAGTACAACGGAATTCACCGCTTCATCCCGACCGAGTATAAGGGCGACTACGGCAGCAACTACACCCTGCTCATCGATGTCATCAGCGTTACGGACGAATCCGGGAGCGCCCTTAAATACGAGAGTTCGTGGAAAAACGGCCTGCGTGATCTGAAGATTTACATTCCGGGCGCAGAGGACACAACCAAGACGGTTATCGTCCGGTACAAAGTCAAGAACGGCATCCGCTATTTTCCCGATCATGACGAGTTGTACTGGAACATAACTGGGAATCAGTGGCCCGTTCCGATCGACGCTGCTTCCGCCATTGTCGTTCTGCCGAAGGGAGTTTCCGGCCTCAAAGCACGTGGATTCACCGGCGGCTACGGCTCGCGAGCGGAAGACCTGACCATTAACGTCAGTGGAAACACCGTATCGGCGGAGATCAACAATCCGCTCTCGATCCGCGAAGGAATGACGCTGGTGGCGGTGGCGGATAAAGGTGGCCTCTCTGAACCGAATGTGCTGACCAGGATGTTCTGGTTCGTGCGCAGCAACCTCATCCTACTGCTTCCGCTGGTGACGTTCCTGATTATGGGTGGGCTATGGTTCACGAAGGGACGCGATCCTGATCCGGGAGTCTCGGTCGCGCCAATGTATGAGCCTCCCAAGGATCTGAGCCCCGCCGAAGCCGGTACCCTGGTGGACGACAGCGTCGATCCGCGCGACATCACGTCGACCCTGGTCGATCTTGCGGTTCGCGGGTATTTGAAGATTGAAGACAAGAGCGAAAAGATCCTGATCTTCAACCGGCACGACTACCTGTTCCATTCCCTGAAAAACCGCGGCGACTGGAACAAACTGGCATCGCACGAACGGACATTGCTGGAGCATATGTTCGCCGGCGGTGAAGACGCGGTGCTGCTGTCTTCGCTGAAAAACCGCTTCTACACGGCCATTCCGACCATCAAGAGCGACATCCTCAGCCAGCTGAAGGCAAAGAATCTGTACTCTGTCGACCCCGACAGTGCGAAGGCTTACGCGATTGTCGGGGTGATCGCGACCGCGGTCGTCTTCATCGTGCCCGAAGCAATGGGCTGGGCAGATCTTTTCCAGGCGCCCGTGATGGCGGTCATCGCCGTTATTCTGGCCCTGACCATCGCGTTTTTCTTTGCCCATTACATGCCGGCTCGCACCATCAAAGGGGCAAGGACGCGGGTAGCAGTCCTGGGATTCCAGGAGTTTATGAATCGCGTGGATGGAGAACGGCTGCGCACCATGCCCTCGGACACGTTCGAGAAGTACCTGCCGTTTGCCATGGCCCTCGGAGTGGAGGAACGCTGGGCTCGCGCCTTTGAAGGACTAATTCAGCAGCCGCCGTCGTGGTACACCGGCGCGCAGCCCGGGATGTTCCATCCTCTCCTGTTTACGAACGCTATGAGCACATTCACCTCCACAGCACACAGTACGTTTGTCTCTGCGCCAAGGAACAGCGCCAGCAGTTCCGGATGGGGCGGCGGTGGTGGATTCGGCGGAGGAGGCTTCAGTGGCGGTGGGTTTGGCGGAGGCGGCGGAAGCGCATTCTAGCCGCCTAGCAGTACTCCGCAACAGGGTGGAGAAAGCTGTATCTCTGTCCCCTGGAGCTGGTTGAATAAAT
>JBAIYI010000058.1:0-2903 GCA_037915955.1 Terriglobales bacterium | reverse complement strand
CTGCGCTGCTGGCTTCGAACTCGGCGAGAGTCGGAAAGAGCGATACGCAACTACGAATCGCACACGATAACTTGTTCCTGCCAGTAGTTCGAACTTCTTAATCGCGGCGGCGGACTTCGCCCGCGCGACATTGGCCAAAGCTGCGACTTCTTGGCATTTGATCTCCTCCGCCTGCGCAATTCCGCAACTCGCAATCAAAACGAACGCCCACGCAACCACTCTTATGCGCATCTAGCCCTTCAAAAACCCCGTCGTCTCCTTCAAAAACAACTCCAGCTGATCATGGTGCACCCAGTGGCCCGCCCTCGGCACTTCAACCAGCCGGCACTCGCGGATGGCATTCACCCTCGGATCGGTCTTCGGCACCGGCGCAAAACTCTCCTGTCCCCAGAACAGCAGCACCGGACAGGTAATCTGCTCGTACAGCTCCACCGCATCATCGATGTGGTGCCCCAGCGGCGAGATCGCCCGTGCGTAGTTGTCGAACTTCCACACCAGTGATCCGTCAGGGTCCCAGTTGGTGCCGTGCAGAGTGAGGTGACGTGCTACTTCATCAGAAAGATGTGGGTTGGCTTCTCGCATGCGCGCCATCGCCGCCTCCAGGTTCGGATACGGCCTCTGCTTGCGTTTCTCGATGTCGCGGACGTTCTCGATCCACGTGCGCAGCCGCTGGCTCGCCGGCCCATGCACGCGATGCCCCGGGGAAAAGCCAATCCCTTCAACCGACACCGCCTTCGCCACGCGGTCCGGATACACGCCCGCATAATGCAGCACGATCACGCCGCCCAGCGAGTGCCCCACCAGCCGGATGGGAAATTCGCCGATGATATCGAGCAACGCCGACAAATCCAGCACATGCTCGGCCACTGTGTACATCGCGCCCGGAGCCCAGGCGCTGTTGCCGTGGCCGCGCAGGTCCAGCGCAAACACGTGGTAGTGCTCGCACAGCGAACGCGCCACCCAGTCCCAGTTCCGCGCGTGGTCCAGCCCGCCATGCACCAGCACCAGCGCAGGCTTGCCCTCCTGCCCATAATCCCAGAACTGCAGCTTCAGGCGGTCAGAATAGAAAAAATGCGAGATCGGCTCCATGGGGAGACATTCTAAATGTAGGTTTTGATCCCGAGGGGAAGCGAGGGATCATGTGCCTTTAGTCCCGAGCGAAGCGAGGGATCCCTATAGCCACCATGATCTCAAGGTTGGACTTTTTCGCGTACGCCTTTACGCGCTCCTCAACAGCCGTTGCGCTTCACCCAGCGCGCGATCAAAGGCGCACGCCGTCTTGTGTCCATTCACCGGAAGATTGCCGCACAGCGCGCACAGCTCCGGCCCGCCATTCGCCGGCTTCGCCATGGGAGGATGCGACTCCAGCAGCTCCATCAGGTCGCCCAGCGTGCGCGTCGTGTCCGGATCTGCCTGCACCGTGATTGAGACAGGCCTTAGCACCACGTCAGGGTTGGCGTCTTCTCCGCGATATTCATTGCGGTGGCGATGAAGGAGGTAGTAACCGATGGTTGCCAGCGTAAACTCACGCGGCCAGTTTTGCTCTTTCTGCAGGTAAAGCGCGCGCGCCACCAGCGAATCGAATTCCGCGAAGGCGTCAACCGCTTTGTTCAGCAGGTTCAGGTTCTGCGGCGAGTAACCAAGTTCAACGTCAACAAACTTCTCCTGCTTCATGTTCCCTCCCGTTCCCCGGCCGGATGCAGCGCTGCCGGGACAGCCTTCAGACGAATGGAGGCGATCTATGGCTTTTAACCCGCATTTTAGCCCCAACGGCTGGCGCTGGTTGTGCAAATATTTGTAAACGTTCCACTCTCCGGAACAGACGGCCCGCCACTCTTAACTTCGCCTGATCCGCGTTCGTCCGCGTTGATCCGCGGTAGGTTCTGCGCTTACGGGATCTTCGATCCTGTTCAGGGGCTGAATGCTATTTGCTGAGTGCTGGCTGCTCTTTGTTTTTCAAAGGTTTTCGTCATCAGTTCAAATCGGCGTTCATCAGCGGCAAGGTTTTGAGCTGTTATGCTTGACCCGTCACTATGCCGCCGAACGCAAGCGTCCTCTCCGTCCGCGAGCTCTGCAAAAGCTACGGCCAGACCGTCGCTGTCGATCGCATCTCCTTCCAGGTCGCACGTAACGAGATCGTCGGGCTGCTTGGGCCGAATGGCGCCGGCAAGACCACCACCATCAACATGATTCTCGGCGTGCTCGAGCCAACCTCCGGCACCATCAGCATTGAAGACGTCGATCTCACGCGCCAGCGCTCGCGCGCACTCCAGTGCACCAACTTCGCCGCTGTGTACGCGCCATTGCCGGGAAATCTCACGGTTTACCAGAACCTGCGCATCTTCGGCATGATCTATGGCGTGAAAGCTCTCAGCCACCGCGTTGACGAACTCATTGAACAATTCGATCTCACCCGCTTCCGCAACGTAAAAGCCGGCGTGCTCTCATCCGGCGAGCAGACCCGCGTCTCTCTTGCCAAAGCCATGCTCAACCACCCGCGTCTTCTGCTCCTGGACGAACCCACCGCATCGCTCGATCCTTCCGTTGCGCAGGAGGTGCGCAGCCAGATTCGCCAGTTCGCCGCGGCCGGTCACGGCGGCGTGCTCTGGACCTCGCACAACATGTACGAAGTCCAGGAAGTCTGCCACCGCGTGCTTTTCCTGTCGCACGGCAAAATCCTGCTTCAGGGCGACCCGCGATCTCTTCCGCGTGAACACGGTAAAGAAACACTGGAAGAGCTCTTCATTGCTCTGGCGCGCGAACCGCTCGCAGCGGAGAATGTCCTATGAATTGGGTGGAGCAGGCCTTCAGGCCTGCGGACCAGGCGCGTCTTATTTCCGGGGCTTTAGCCCCTGAGGTAACCACATGCATCGGCGAGGTCGCCGCATGAACCTCACCCGCAC
>JBAIYI010000873.1:0-16448 GCA_037915955.1 Terriglobales bacterium | reverse complement strand
AGCGAGCGTTGCTTCTGTGTGCAGAAGCCGGAAGTGCTTCCGGAAATCCTTCAGGGTCTGCACGAGCTCGGGTTCGATCCGCGGCGGGAGGCGCAGCGCGGAGGTCTGGATGTCCATACCGATCTGGACAGTCGTCGTGGAGATCCCGCCGTGTTATGTGATCAGGCAATCGGTTATGGCTGACATTGTGGCCGACCGCGTTAACCCGGCTGAGACTTTCCATTACGTGGTTCAGCGCCGAGGTGACTCCGACATTCTGGGCTGGGGACAGGAAACGACCATGGCAGCCGCCATTGACACGTCCGAAATGATCATGCGCGAGCTTGGCGGAAGGCGACTTAACGAGGCGGTAGCCTTATACGATGCGGTTATGCGCCGTCTTGACCGCGCAGCAGGTTTTTCAGATCAACGCGGAATTGTTCCAGCGCTTCCACCAGTTCGTCTGTAGCTTCAATCTCTTCCTGTTTGTGTAGGAATACCCGTCGACCGCTGCGCTCCACCAAAGGCCCCAGACTCTCTCCCATGCGGCGTCCAACGTTGCCAAGAATCTGCAATCCGTCCGGGCCGGGCACAAGAAAAGCCACGAAGCCCTGGCGTACGACCCCGATCGCTTTAGGAAAGCGCTCAAACGTCTCAAGTTCAAAGCCAGCCATGTACAGGCGCTGCAACTGTTCGGCGGGATCGGTCATAGGCGGGATTACATCTTGTAACGGCCCAGGTCCTCATCGTTCAACCCTTCGAGCCACTTGCGCAGGTCTTCCGTTGAAACACGGTCAGAGGCGTTGGCTGTAGAAATCTTGGAGTTCTTCAAGACCTCTTCATCCACATAAATCGGGCAGTCCAGTCGGAGAGCCAGGGCCAATGCGTCTGAGGGGCGGGAATCAAGGCTGATGATCTTCCCTTCCTTCTCCATCCAGATTACGGCGAAGAAGGTGTCATCGCGCAGTTCGCTTACCACGACCTTGTGTACATGGGCGTCAAAGCTCAGCATCAGGTTCTTGATAAGGTCGTGCGTCATTGGCCTGGGCGTGCTCACTTTTTCGATCTCCAAAGCAATAGCGTTGGCTTCATAGACGCCCACCCAGATCGGCAAGACGGCGTCGCTGGAAACGTCTTTCAGCACAACGATCGGCATGTTCGTGACCGGGTCCATCATCAGTCCGCGAATTTTCATCTCAACTTCCATCGCGATCTCCTCATGCCGGATGCTTGCACCGGGTTGCAGAACCTAACTCGCCACCGTCTCGCGGACAAGCTCGCCCACAAGGCTGTTGGGAAAACTGCGCGTGACCAGCACGTTAGCATAACTACCCGCGGCTGGAACCAAAGAATCGAGGAGCGTGAAGTTCAAAGTAATGTTCTGGGTGGTACGACCGACCACCTGCCGTCGAGCCTCATTGAATCCCTCAACCATTACTTCAAGTACCCGTCCTACTTTCTTCTCGTAATTTGCCCTCTGGATCTCGCGCTGGCGCTCCTGGAGGATTTGCAGCCGGCGCGATTTTTCAATATCTGGGATGCTATCTGGCAGGCCAACGGCCGGAGTGTTTGGCCGCGGCGAATACTTAAAGCTGAAGACGCCGTCAAACTGGCACTCGTGCATCAGCGTGATGGTCTGCTCGAACTCTGACTCGGTCTCGCCGGGGAAGCCGACGATAAGATCTGTGGTCAGCGCGATTTCCCTTTTGGCAGCTTTGATCCACGCGATCTTTTCCAGATACATCTCGCGGGTATATTCGCGACTCATGGTACTCAGCACGCGCGACGAACCGCTCTGCACGGGAAGATGTATGTGGTCGCAGAGCGTGGGAAGCGAATCAATGGCATCAACGATGTCCTGCGTGAAGTGGCGTGGGTGCGAGGTGGTAAAGCGCACACGGCGGATGCCTGACACCTCGCCCACAGCATAGAGCAGTTCGGCAAAACTCTTCTTGCCCAGCGGGTCTGTGTAGGCATTTACGTTTTGGCCCAGCAGTTGAATATCGGTATAACCAAGATCTGCCATCTTGCGGGCTTCGGCCAACACTGACTCTGAAGTCCGGCTGCGCTCTTTTCCTCGTGTGTAAGGCACTACGCAATAGGCACAGAACTTGTCACAGCCTTCGATGATCGTGATGTATCCCCGATGCGGGTTGCTGCGCGCCGTGAATTCTGTTTCAAAGGTCTCTTCGGTTTGGCGGTCATCCAATCCGGTCACGCGCCGGTTCCCTGCCTCGATCTGCACCAGCATCTGCGGCAAGTTGCGATAGGAGGCCGAGCCGGCGACAAGGGAAACGTGCGGCGCTTTCTCGAAAATTTTCTCGCCTTCCTGTTGGGCGACGCAGCCGATCACGGCGAATTTTTTGCCCTTCGCCTGCAGACGCTTGTAGTCATTGAGCCGATGGAACACTTTCTGTTCGGCTTTATCGCGAATGGAACAGGTGTTGTAGAAGATCAGGTCGGCTTCGTCAACCGTTTCCACCTGTCGATAGCCCTGGCGCATGAGCGTTCCAATGACTTTTTCCGAATCATGGACGTTCATCTGGCAGCCGAAGGTTTCAATGTAGAAGGTCTTCGACCCGAGTTCGTTTTGTGGAGTTTCGGACACTTATGTCAGTATAGCTCAGGGAAAATGCATGTTTGAGCCGATCGTAATGGAATCCGAAGAGAAAACCCGCTGGGACACGAAGTATCGCGAATCACCACAGTCATGGACTGATCCAGACGATTTCCTTCAGCGCGCCTATAACGAATTTCTGGTTAACATTCCGCCAGGAATTGCCCTTGATCTCGCGGGCGGAGCCGGAAGAAACTCTTTATACCTGGTTGAGCGCGGCTGGCGGGTGAAGCTGCTGGATCTGTCGGAAGTGGGCCTTGGGCTGGCGAAAGAGAAGGCGTGCGCGGCGGTCCCCGGCAATGTCGGTGATCTCGAGCCACTCCAGATAGATCTGAACACCATCAACGATCTAGGCAGGAACCAGTTTGATTTGATCGTGGTGTTTTACTTCCTTCGGCGCGAACTCTTCCCTGCTATCGCCGAAGCTCTCAGGCCAGGCGGCTGGCTGGTGTACCGCACATATACCCTGGATCGCATGAAAGTGGCGGGCGGACCAGATGATCCAAGATATCTGCTTCAGCCAAATGAACTGCTCCATGCGTTCCAAGATTTGCGGGTAATGCACTATCGCGAAACGATCACAGGAAAAGCAGCGGCTGAGTTGATCGCCCATAAAGGTTAAGCCATGGTCTGCTTGAGATCCGGCGCCGGGCCGCTGAGTTCCGAGTGCTAGAATCAGAGTTCACTCACAATGTCCAAACCTGTTCCGGCACACGGTCACGTTACTCACACCAAGGACCATCCTGTCCAGAATCACTGCTTTGCATGCGGGAAAGACAATCCGGATGGTTTGCAATTGGAGTTCTTCTTTGAAGTTGAAGCCCACCGGGCGTTTTGCCATTTCAAGCTCTCCCGTAAACACCAGGGACCTCCGGGACACGCTCATGGCGGGATCATCGCAACGATACTCGATGAGGCGATGGGCAAAGTGAACAAGCTGCGCAATGTCTTGGCTCTGACCAAATCGATGAACGTGGAATATCTGAGGCCGGTGCCTCTGGAAAAACAGCTTACGGTGAATGCAGGTGAGAAGCAGGTGGTCGGCCGCGAACACACGAACTTTGCCGAGATTGTGAACGGAGAAGGGCAGGTACTGGCCCGCAGCACAGGCGTGTTCGTTGTGGTGGACGTCAGAAAGAAGTTCGCCGAGCATCTGGAAATCGGCGATTAACTCCAGACAACTTGAATCCACTCCTCTCTCCGTACAATCCAATTCAGCTGCGTTGATTTCAGCAGCAGAACTGCTTTTAAACGCGCTAAAATAGAGGGTTCACACCACAGAATAAGAGCCTTTGAGGGCTCTACGGGGGAGCAAGGAGTTTCGTCATGTCAGAACTGAACGGCAGCAATACGGGACTAAGGCTCAAGACCGGCCTGGCAGAGATGCTGAAGGGTGGCGTCATTATGGACGTGACCGACGCTCAACAGGCCGAGATCGCCGAAAAAGCTGGCGCTGCTGCCGTGATGGCGCTTGAACGGGTCCCGGCCCAGATCCGCGCCCAAGGGGGAGTGGCCCGGATGGCTTCTCCCAAGAAGATCCGGGAGATCATGGCGACCGTCTCCATCCCGGTAATGGCAAAATGCCGTATTGGCCACTTTGCTGAGGCGCAGATCCTGCAGGAGTTAGGCGTCGACTACATTGATGAATCTGAGGTCTTGACGCCTGCCGACGAAGCTCATCACGTGGATAAACATGCTTTCAAGACTCCTTTTGTGTGCGGTGCCCGCGACCTGGGCGAAGCTTTGCGTCGCATTGCGGAAGGCGCGGCGATGATTCGTACCAAGGGTGAAGCCGGTACCGGCGACGTGGTCCACGCAGTCAAACATCTGCGCCAGATCGTGCGTGAAATGAAACAGTTAACCGTGTTTTCGGAAGAAGAACTTTATGCTCAAGCCAAGGAGCTGCGAGCGCCTTACGAGCTGGTTCGGATCGTTGCAAAGTCGGGAAAGCTGCCGGTTCCAAACTTTTCTGCCGGTGGTATCGCCACACCGGCCGATGCTGCCCTGGTTCGCCAGCTTGGGGCTGAAGCAGTGTTCGTCGGCTCCGGAATCTTCATGGCAGACTCCACTACCTTCTGCGAGCCTGCGGAAGCCGAGAAGCGGGCCCGTGCCATCGTGCGTGCGACAACGCACTTTGACGATCCGAAAGTGCTGCTTGAAGTGAGTGAAGACCTGGTCGGCGCCATGAAGGGGCTTGCTGTGGCGGCCATGACGGAAGCCGACATGCTGCAGACGCGGGGCTGGTAGTGGCGGTTCTCCCGAGCATAGCGGAGGAACCCTATCGTCTTGCCGAAAGCTTCCCACCCAAACCTTCCAACAACACGGCTCGCGCGGAACCGGGCAAAGTGAAATGAAGATCGGTGTTCTCGCCATTCAGGGTGATTATGAAGCGCACAAAGCTCGACTGGAGCAACTTGGCGCCGAGGTAATGCTCGTCCGAAAACCAGAACAGCTGGACTCAATCGACGGCATCGTCATCCCCGGAGGCGAATCCAGCACCTTTCTGAACTTCCTTTCAGAACGCGGCTTTTTAGAGAGGCTCCGCGATTTCGTGCGCACTAAGCCGACCTTTGGCACCTGTGCCGGAGCAATCTTGCTGGCGACCGAGGTCGAGAACCCGCCGCAGGCGTCTTTGGGTGCGCTTAGTATTCGGATTCGTCGCAATGCGTACGGCCGCCAGATTGACAGCTCCATCCATGAAGCGGGCACCAAGCTCCAGGGCGGGCCGCTGGAGATGGTTTTTATCCGAGCGCCTAAGATTACGGCAACTGGAAAAGACGTGGAAGTGCTGGCAGAGCACAAGGGCGATCCTGTGCTTGTGCGACAGGGCAAGATCATGGCGGCGACCTTCCACCCCGAACTTTCCAGTGACAGTCGCGTGCATGAGGAGTTCTTGAAGCTTGTGGGCAACGGAGCTGCCCGCCACTGATGGCCGTCGCGCTCCTGTTTGCGCTGGTTCTGGTTCTAGCTGGTTGTGTTTACCTGTTCATTTCTCATCCCTGGTGGTTCCCTGCCGGGGTCGCCGCCGATGCAGCAGCGATCGACCATGATTTCAGGCTCGCCTTTGTAATTCTTGGCGTGCTCTTCGTCGCTGCCCAGCTACTGCTCTTGCTTTTCCTGATTCGAGCATGGCGGAAGAGAGGTAAAGCGGGCTTTAATCGCGGCGACTGGCGGATGGAAGTCGCATGGACGGCTGCCGTAACGCTGCTGTTCTTCTGGTTTCACGGAACTGGCGGACATTTATGGCGAAGCTTACGGCTCCATGCCGCTCCGCCAGAGAGTCTTCAGGTGGAGGTCACCGGCGCGCAGTTTCAGTGGTATTTCCGTTATCCCGGTCCAGATGGACAATTCGGACGGACCGACGCTCAGAAATTTGCCGCGCCGGAAGAAGGTAATCCTCTGGGCATCGATCCTGACGATCCTGCGGGTAAGGATGACGTTGTTTCCGCACAACTGGTATTGCCCGTCAATCATGACGTGCTGCTCCAATTACGCGCACAGGACGTAATTCACAGCCTGTTCATTCCCGCCATGCGTTTCAAGCAGGACGCTGTTCCGGGAATGACAGTCCCGATGCACTTGCGGCCGACCGCAGTTGGAAATTACGAGATTGCATGCGCCGAACTCTGCGGTCTTGGGCATTACCGGATGCGTGCACTGGTGCGCGTGTTGAGCGAAGCCGATTTCGCCGCATGGCTGAAAGCGAGGTCCAGCCAGGAGTAATGCAGCCGGCTGTCGCAAGTCCCGTTCATAGCAGCGCCGCGAAAGGCGGCAAAGGATTTGTGCGCCGCTGGATCTTCAGCACAGATCACAAGGCCGTGGGGCTGCAGTACTTCTTCCTTTCACTCGCAGCCGTCCTGGTCGGGACCGTGCTTTCATTGCTGATGAGGATCCATCTGGTCTGGCCGCACGCGGTAATTCCCTTCCTTGGGCAGATCAAACCGGAACAATATCTTGGCTATCTGACCATCCACGGCACGCTAATGGTCTTCTTTGTCCTCTCCACGGTTCCGCAGAGCGGGTTTGGAAGTTATTTCCTTCCACTGCAAATCGGCGCCTCAGAGATGGCCTATCCGCGGCTGAGCGCAGTGGGGTTCTGGACGACCTTCGTTTCATTCGTGGTCCTGATTGTTGCTTTGTTTGCGCCCGGAGGGGCTTCCCTAGCGGGCTGGACTCAATACCCGCCGCTGAGCGCCATTGCTGCTTCCGGACCCGGAGAGGGACTCGGCACAGATCTGTGGCTGGTCAGCATTGGCCTCTTCTGCTGTGGCACAGTGCTGAGTGCGATCAATTTTCTCTTCACAACGGTTGCGCATCGCACCCCAGGGATGACGTGGATGCGTCTGCCCCTGACATGCTGGACCTGGTTCGTAACCTCAATTCTCGTCCTGCTGGCGTTCGGTATCCTGCTGATCGCGGCGATTATGCTGCTGATGGACCGGCACGCCGGGACAAACTTCTTTGTTCCTGCAGGCCTGATCATCAGCGGAAAAGCGATTACGGAACATCAGGGCGGATCTCCCCTGATGTGGCAGCATCTGTTCTGGTTTTTCGGACACCCTGAGGTTTACATCGCCATTCTTCCCGGGATGGGTGTCACCTCCCATCTGCTCTCCACGTTCTCCAGAAAACCCCTGTTTGGCTACAAGGCAATGGTCGGCGCCACCATTGCCATAGGCGCAATGGGCTTCATGGTATGGGGACACCACATGTTCGTGAGCGGCATGAACCCGTACACGGGAATGGCATTCTCCGGACTGACGACCGCGATTGCGGTGCCCTCTGCCATCAAGGTCTTCAACTGGCTGGGTACGATCTATGGCGGCAAAATCCGGTTTTCGACGCCGTTACTTTTTTCGGTCGGCTTCGTTTCCTTCTTCATCACCGGAGGACTCACCGGGCCTCTGCTTGCACAACCGGCGCTCGATATTTATCTGCATGACACATACTTCGTAGTGGCGCATTTCCATTTAATTATGGCCATGGCAGGGCTCTTTGCCATCTTCGCCGCCACTCATTTCTGGTTTCCCAAGATGTTTGGCCGGATGATGAGCGAGCGGCTTGGAGCGATTCACTTCTGGATCACGTTTGTGGGCGCGTACGCCATTTTTGTACCTATGCATCTTCTTGGAGCGGCTGGGCACCCAAGGCGCTACTCGGAATTAAACGGCGTACAATACGTGGCAGCCATGGTTCCCCTGCAGCGATTCATTACGCTCGCCGCCATCGTCACCATTACCGGCCAACTGGTGTTTCTCTTCAACTTCTTCTACAGCATGCTCAAAGGTGAACCTGCTCAGGACAACCCCTGGCAGTGCACCAGCCTGGAATGGACGCTTGCCTCACCTGCGCCGGCGCGTGGCTTTGGGGAGAAGGCTCCAACGGTTAACCATGGTGCCTACGAATACAGCGTTCCCGGAATGGTCGCCGACTTCGTCATGCAGAATTCTCCGGACAGCAGTGAAGTTGAAAGATCCATCTGATTCTTTATGCCCACCACTCGCGAACACGTCGAGATCCGGCGCAAGCCAAAGGAAAAACCGAAGCTGGGCGGCGGTGGGCCAGGAAAAATTCCGTTCCGGCGCGGTTTTGGAGGAGGCGATGACGGCGACAACGAGCATCGCGATCCATGGCCGTCAAGGACGAGCAGACTGCAACGCAGCCGGATTGGCATGTTCATGTGCATTATTTCGGTCAGCGCGATCTTCATCCTTCTGACCGGCGTTGTGCTGTGGAAGCATAGTCGGGGAGGCATTTACGACCCTGGCCGTCGCGTGTGGCTAAGTGATTGGCGGCCTCTTGATCTTCCTTATGGCCAACTCTGGTTGAATTCCCTGGTGTTGCTGGCGAGCAGCGCAACTCTGGAACTGGCCCGACGAAAGCTGCACAAGAAATCTGAATTTCACATGCTCGGAGTTGAAGCGCCGCGTGAGCACCGCGAAGTGCCATGGCTGGGATTGACCGTGCTCTTGGGATTTCTGTTTCTGGCCGGTCAGGTGATGGTCTGGAATCATTTTCGGGGTGAAGGGCTGTACGAAGATTCCAATCCAAACAAGCTATTCTTTTACATTCTCACCGCCAGCCACGCCCTGCACCTTATGGGTGGCCTCATCGCCCTTCTATGCGCCGCCAGCTGGGCTTACATGCGGCGAAAGTTTGAGTCCAGACTGGTAGTCGTTGAGGTCACAAGCTGGTACTGGCACTTCATGGGAGTGCTGTGGATGTATATTTTTGGGCTGCTGTACGTGGTCCGAAAGTAAGCCGAAGCGGCTATTCCTGCTTTTTGACTCTGACCACTGTAATTTTGCTGAAGCCCTCTTCGAACGTGGGTGCTTTTAACTTAGCCGCCATGCGCTGCACCACTTCTTCTTTCACCTGACGCTCCCGTTTCCGATTGCGTTCCAGGCAGACTTCAAGTGGTACATCAAAGAAGACGGCGTGTACCTCATATCCAAAGCCTTTAGCCATCTTGATCCACTGCCGTCGCTCGTGCGACGACAGGTTGCTGGCGTCCACGTAATTCCAGGGCATGCGCGCGATAAGCCGGGCGCGAAGCAGCGAGCGAAGCGTTGAAAAGACCAGCCCCTGATAACGCTGCTCGGTGATGTCATCAAACAGGATGGAGCGCAACAGGTCGCTCGAAAGCGGCGTCACGCCACGACGCTTGAACCATGTGGTTTTGCCGGAACCGGGCAACCCAATAGCGAGTACCACCACACCTTTTGGAGGGCGAGCCGTTTTCCCTGCCGGTACGGGCTTGGGCTCGGGAGGCGGAACAGAAGGCGACTCCGGTTGGACTTCTGTTTCAACTCGCTCCTGAGGCGGCGCGACTTCTTCCACGGCAGCAGAATGGCGCGGCGAGGCACCCTCAGCATCGTCGTAGGCCGGCACCAGCGGCTCGGGGTGGTGTTCGTCAACCGGGGGTTTTTGCTGGCCTACTTTTCCGGTGGCTTCGGTTTCGTTTTCCTGTTTCTTTTTACGGCGCCTCATGCGCTCGCGCATCCAGTTGCGCATGACTCGTGTGTAACACAGGGAATGAACAACTTGCAAGCAATGGTGCCCTCGGTGCCACTCTTGTCGCAATGCTTGACGAGAAGTCGCGGCAAGCTTCCTCGGCAGCACCTGTTTGCATCTTAAGCAACACGCCACTCGCCATTTCTTTTGGGACCCTGGAGAAGCATCATGAATCGCAATTGGATTTCAGTAACACTGGCATGCCTGCTCGCGGTTGCCGTGTACGCACAGAAAAAGCCGGAAAAGCCAGTAGCTCAACACAAACACGCTGAAGCTGAACGGATCGTTAAAGGCCCAGTGGTGGAAGGCGTGGGCGATACCACTGCCGTAATTGCCTGGACCACCAACACCGGAGGCAGTTCGCTGGTTCATTACGGCACGGACAAGAACAGCCTGAACGAAACGGCTGAGTCGCGGTATGCCGACAATGATAAAACTACAGCCCAGAACCATCGCGTTCACCTGAAGGGCCTTAAACCGGGCACCACCTATTATTTCCGAGTCAGTTCAGGACAAGGCGAAGGCACCGGTACTGAGGCTGGCAGCGGAGAGGGTACGTTCACTACCAAGGGGAAGGCATCCAGCGCACACGCAGGAGGTAGCCCCGGTGAGGCTGGCGAGAAGCGGGAAGGCCCGGTCCGAATCACCAACGGACCAAAAGTGGAAGGCACCGGTGCTAATTGGGCGGTCATCGCATGGACCACAAACGCTGCCAGCGGTTCGGTAATCCATTATGGAACCGACAAGAACAGCCTTAGCCAGAGCGCGCAATCTCCTTATGCTGATAAGGAAGGCGCATCAGCGCAGAACCACCGCGTCAGGGTGACGAATCTTAAGCCGAACACTACCTATTACTTCGTGGCCGATTCCGGCCACGGTGAGGGTACGGGTACTGAGGCGAAGAGCCCGGTTGAAGAGTTCAAGACCAAGTCCAAGTAATGGTCGGCAAGTGAGCGCGGCCGCAACTCATCCGGGCGACCGCGCCACCCCCTTCGTAGCAGCTTCGCCTAGACGCGGCCAATAGTGCTCGTAGCGCCTTGGTCTCATCACCTTTGTCGCGATTTCTGTGCATTTATTTGTTGCGCCAGAACATTAAGTTGCTATAATTCGCGCGCTACCCTCCCCCAAGTCACTCCGAGTCCCGGCAGGGCGTCCCTGCTGTTGTGGCAAGGCTACAGGGTGGTCGCACAGCAGTCAGGGTGCAAAAACGACTGCTGGCGTTTCTCTCGGATTCGGGTGTGCTGGCCGGAGCGTCCCTGCCCAGACCCAAGGCTGATCCGGAAGAAACGATCCAGCACGTTCAGCACATTCAGTGAAGGTTAATGGTCAAGCGGAGATTCGTAGCCAAGGCGCGACCCGCGGGCAGGCTCAAAGAACACTGCCATGCAGGCGACGCAAGGCACGCACCTCCCCAAACAAATGTGAGTTGAAGAGCGCCGGCGGCCGTTTCCAAGGCAGTGCGGAAGAGATTCGTCTGCGGGAAAACGAACCTCCGTTCTGCTGCCGGAAGAAGGCGGCCACTGGGACCCGACCGGCCCAAACGAATAACCAAGCGGGATAAGCCGAGAAGACCAGCCAGACGCCCAAGTAACAAAGATTTTTCTCTCAATACAATGCCGCGGCCAGGACCGCGGCATTTTTTGCTTTCAGGCCTTCCCTACTGACAAGCTGCCAGCCCCTTTACGGGACGTTGACCGTGACACAACGCACACCAAAAGAAGAGGGTAATCCGGCATCATGGCTGGTTCGGCGGCGTTTGCCGGTGCAAGATTCTCTCTGCTAACCTGATTAGTTTGCTCCCAGACGAACAGGCTTACAGGCAACCTTTTCTCGGAAAAAGCCCCCGAACATCATTTCAGAGTTTTTGGAGGAAAGATGGCAATCAAGGTAGGTATCAACGGCTTTGGCCGCATCGGACGCAACGTGCTGCGCACAGCGATCGACGACCCGAACTTTGAATTCGTGGCGGTCAATGACCTCACCAGTCCGGCAACACTGGCACACCTGCTCAAGTACGACTCGATTCTTGGCAATCTTAAGCACGACATCAAGGCAACCGGCGACTCCATCACCATCAACGGCAAGGCGATCAAGGTTTTTTCGGAAAAGGACCCCGCCGCGTTGAACTGGGAGAGCGTTGGGGCACAGGTGGTTGTTGAATCCACCGGGAAGTTCACCGATGCTGAAAAAGCCAAAGCCCACCTTCGCGGACCGGTGAAGAAGGTCATCATCTCCGCGCCGGCGAAGAATGAAGATGTGACCATTGTGCTGGGCGTGAATGAGAACAAGTACGATCCGGCGAAGCACAACATCATCTCCAACGCTTCCTGCACCACAAACTGCCTGGCTCCTGTGGCCAAAGTGATCCACGACAGCTTCAAGATCCAAAGCGGCACCATGACCACGATCCACTCTTACACCAACGATCAGGTCATCCTGGACTTCCCGCACAAGGACCTGCGCCGCGCCCGCGCTGCCGCCATCTCAATGATTCCGACCTCCACCGGCGCCGCGAAAGCGGTGCATCTTGTAATCCCCGACCTCAAGGGTAAACTGGACGGCTTCGCCATGCGCGTGCCGACCCCAAACGTTTCCGTGGTCGATCTGGTGGTGTTCGTGGAAAAGAGCACCTCAGTGGAAGAGGTAAACAAAGCCCTCCAGGCGGCGGCAAACGGCCCTATGAAAGGCTTCCTCGGCTATGAGACGGCAGAACTGGTCTCCATGGACTACCGGGGAGATGACCGCTCTTCGATCGTTGACTCGCCTCTGACCCGTGTTGTGGGCGGGAATTGCGTAAAGGTGATCGCTTGGTATGACAACGAATGGGGTTATTCGTGCCGCGTTCGTGACCTGATTGAGTTCATCGCCAAAAAAGGGCTCTAAACCGGAAGAACGGGTGAGATATGTCCAAGCTATCGATTCAAGACCTGAATCTGGATGGTCAACGTGTATTCATGCGGGTCGACTTCAACGTTCCTCTTTCCGATGAAGGAAGGGTAACGGATGACACCCGCATCCGGGAGACGCTGCCGACGATTGAATACGCTTTGCGCAAGGGTGCGCGGCTGATTCTGGCCTCGCACCTGGGCCGCCCCAAGGGCAAGGTGAATCCCAAGATGAGTCTTAAGCCGGCGGCGGAGCGCCTGCGCATCCTGCTGGACCAGACGCTTGAGCGGAGCTGCAATGTCGGTTTTGCTCCGGATTGTGTAGGCCTCGCGGCCGAAGAGATGGCGGCCAAGCTGGAAAAAGGCCAGACCCTCCTGCTCGAAAATCTTCGCTTTCACGGCGAGGAAGAAGCCAATGACGAGAAGTTCTCCCGGTCGCTGGCCAATCTGGCAGATGTGTATGTGAATGACGCATTTGGCTCCGCACACAGGGCGCATGCCTCCACCGCCGGAATCACCAAATTCGTGAGCCGGGCAGCAGCAGGCCTGTTGATGCAGAAAGAGCTGGAATATCTGGGCAAGGCAACCAGCAATCCTGAAAAGCCCTTCGTGGCAATCATCGGCGGAGCCAAGGTTTCGGACAAGATTGACGTGATCCGCAACCTTCTCACCAAGGTGGATGCGCTGCTGATCGGCGGTGCTATGGCATATACGTTCCTGAAGGCCCAGGACAAGAAGACGGGCAAGTCGCTGGTGGAAGAAGACAAGGTTGAACTGGCGAAGCAATTGCTGGACGAAGCGAAACAGCGCAATGTTCGCTTGCTGCTGCCGGTGGACCACGTTATTGCCGAAAAGATCGATGCGGCAGCGACGACAAAGATCGTAACCACTGATGCGGGCGTTCCCGAAGGCCAGATGGGACTCGACATTGGCCCGGAGACAATTGCGGCATTCTCGAAGGAGATTGCCGGCGCCAAGACGATCGTCTGGAACGGGCCAATGGGCGTCTTCGAGAGTGCTCCGTTTGCCAAGGGCACCATGAAGATTGCCGAAGCGGTAGCCGCAAACGGGAAAGCAACCTCAATTGTGGGCGGCGGAGACTCTGTGGCGGCAGTGCATCAATCCGGCATTTCCGACAAGATCACGCACATATCCACGGGTGGCGGTGCGTCGCTGGAATTTCTTGAAGGCAAGAAGCTCCCGGGCGTGGAAGCGCTGTCAGACAAATAATGAACCAGCCAGCACGCTATCGGATCGGCGAAGCCGCACGTCTGGAGCTGGTCGTCGGCGACATTGTTGATGAAAATACAGACGCGATTGTAAACGCCGCTAATTCTTCCCTGCTCGGCGGAGGCGGAGTTGATGGCGCGATTCATGCGGCCGCCGGTCCGGGATTGCTGGCAGAGTGCCGCAAGGTCCGCGGCCAACGTGGCCCGCTGCCCGCCGGACAGGCGGTGGCAACGCCGGCCGGCAAGCTCAAAGCGCGCTACGTCATTCACACCGTGGGGCCGGTCTGGTACGGCGGCGAACGCAATGAACCGCAAATCCTGGAAAACTGCTACAGCAATTCCATTGAAGAGGCTCAGCGATTGAAATGCGCCAGCCTGAGCTTCCCTTCCGTTTCAACGGGTGCGTTTGGATATCCGGTCGATCAAGCCGCCCAGACTGCTGTGAGGACAGTAGTAGATCTGTTGCAAACACCCAGCTCGCTGGTGCTGGTCCGGTTTGTGCTCTTCGATCCCAGAACGCTGAAGGCGTACGTCTCGGCCGCCAACAAACTTCCCCAGAACTACCCCCACCTGAAAATCACCTCAGAGGCGAATTGATGCGAAAAAAAGTAATCGCCGCAAACTGGAAGATGTACAAGACGCCCCAACAATCGAAGGAGTTCGTATCAGCATTCAGGGCGGAGATTGGCAATCATACGCGAGATGAAATCGTTATCTGCCCGCCGTTTGTGTGCGTTCCCGCGGTGGTTGAGGCAGTGGAGGACAGCAATCTGGAAGTCGGTGCGCAGGACATGTACTGGGAGAAAGAAGGCGCCTTCACGGGAGCGACTTCAGCCCATATGCTGCAGGCGGCAGGGTGCACGCATGTGATCATCGGCCACTCTGAACGGCGCCAGTACTTTGGCGAAACAGACGACACAGTAAATCTCAAGCTCAAAGCTGCGTTGGTGGTTGGCTTAAAGCCAATTGTCTGCGTGGGCGAGGTGATTCAGGAGCGCGAAGCCGGTTTGACGGAAGACGTTCTGCGCCGGCAGTGCGGCATTGCGTTCCGCCAGCTTTCTGGAGATGCGGCGCACACCATTATCGTGGCGTACGAGCCGGTCTGGGCCATTGGCACCGGCAAGACCGCGACGCCGGAGTTGGCGGGAGATGCCCACCGGGTGATTCGCACAGAAGCCGCGGAAGCTTTCGGGGATGAAATTGCGGCCAATATGCGCATCCTCTACGGCGGAAGTGTGAAACCGGATAACGCCAAGCTGCTTATGGCTCACCCTGACATTGACGGCGCCCTGGTGGGCGGCGCCAGTCTTGATCCAAAATCCTTTGCGGCGATTGTGCGGTATTAGCTCCAGCGAGCGAATTTGATCGATCCAGCATCCTCGCCTGGCAACGGCTTCATCAGGCTGATTTGTCCTTTTGAGCGGGCGTAGCGGGTAAAGGATCGTCTGGACCAAGCTCTGAAGCTGCCTGTTCCCCCGCTTTATCGCCTGCTTCGCGGAAGAGTTTGGCGGCCAGGCCGGCGAGTTCCTGTCCTGCAGCGATGTCGAGCTTGGCGAGATTGAGGAGCATCTGCGCCTGTCCGCGCTTGTCTCCAAGCTCTTCATACGAGAGAAGAGCGGCTTGGAATTCCGTCCGGGCAGCATTGAAATTGCGCGCGTCAAAATAAAGCCGGCCGAGGCTGGAACGTGCTGCCGCGGCAATGGAGATGTTATTGGCCTTTTGAGCCAGGGCAAGAGCGCGTCCGTGTAACTCAAGCGCGCGACGGCTATCGCCGAGATTGGTTTGCAAGCTTGCAATGCGGTTAAGGATCAGCGCCTGCCGATCGAACTGGTCCTGCTTCTGCCAGATCTCCAGCGCGCGGGCGTAGCTGTCCATTGCCGCTTTCGAGTTCCCCATGCCAGATTCCGCGGCGGCAAGGTTTTCCAGCGCCTGGGCTTCCCAGGTGAGGGCATTCGCGGAACGGAAAAATGAAGATGCAAGGACAAACTGATTGCGCGCTTCTTCATATGCCTTCTGCCCAAGATGAACCCCGCCCATATTATTGAGGGCAACTCCCTGGCCGAAGCTGTGGTTCAGGGCTCCATAGGTACCCAGAGCCATCGCGAACATTTCAAGCGCCCGCTGGTGGTCCCGAGCATCAAGAAAGGTGCCCCCAAGATTTACCAGGACGGTACCCTTCTTCTCTCCGTCGTCGAGCGCGGTAAAGAATTCCAGCGCCTTATGGAAATATTGCAACGCAGTGGCGGTCTCACGTTTGTCCTTAAAGTGGCTGCCCAGATTATTGAGAACGATCCCCTGCTTCCACGGATCTCCAGCGGCTTCGGCCTGGCGGAGTTGCTCGCGGAGCTGCTCTAAGTTGGGCTTGGCGTCCGGCAATTTACAGTCTTATAGCCTCAAAATCGGGGTCAATTGTAAGGGTTTGGGCGATCTCAAACGAAAACGTTGCCGGGAATCATCCAACGGAGAGGAGTGACTTAGCAAGAAGAAAGTGCAGCAAAGGTGGACAGAGGTGCAGCGGACGTGGGCAATGCTGTTGTGGCTCCGAAACCTTAAGCCTGAGTCATTGCACCCGTACAACGCTCACGGCGTGCAGCACAGAATTTGCTATAATGAGATTCCCTCCTCTCCGATTCAGCGTCATCAAGCGCAATTGGGAGTTACTGGCCGTACCAGTGCGGAAGTGGTGGAACTGGCAGACACACCATCTTGAGGGGGTGGCGCCGA
>JBAIYI010000547.1:0-4948 GCA_037915955.1 Terriglobales bacterium | reverse complement strand
CCTCTCTTAAGCGAATCCAAGAACCTCAGGGGGCGCGGCCGGGGGGAGAGTCCGCTCTCCAAGGGAGGAACATTATTTATGCGACGGTTTTTGCTGGTTATTTTTTGCGTCGGCATGATCGCTGCCTGGGGCACTGCAGCGCATGCTCAGCAGGGACTTCCACAGGGCAGCTATCTGCAGACGTGCAACAACGTTTCCGTAAACGGAGACACTCTCCTGGCCAGCTGCCAGGACACGAACGGGAACTGGGTTGCCGCCCAGCTGCCCGGATACCAGAGCTGCCGTGGTGACGTGGTCAACGATAACGGCGCGCTGCGTTGCGCCATGGCCGGCGGCAATCGCTACGGGCAACCCAGTGCATACGGCTACGGTCAGCCGAATGCCTACGGCGCAGGCGGACCCTTCACCCAGACTTGCCGCAGCGTTCGCGCAAACGGTGACGATCTACACGCCACCTGCCAGGCCACCGACGGCAGCTGGCATGACACCAAGCTCGACGACTATCGCAAGTGCCGCGGAACCATCATCAATGACAACGGTAACCTGCGCTGCGCCAAAGGCGTCGCGTACGGCTCACCGACCGGCGCATATCCGCCCGCAGGCTACGGCGGCTACCAGGGAGTCAACGGACCAGCAGGCTCCTATCTCCAGAGCTGCGAAGACGTGCACGTGAGCGGCGACGACCTGAAAGCCCGCTGCGTAACTCACGACCGCCGCGTAAAAGACGCCAAGCTGGACGACTACAAGAGCTGCCATGGCGATATCGTGAATGACGATGGCCGGCTCCGCTGCAATGCCGGCGCTCCGGTGGGTGGCTACTACGGCAACGGCCCGTACAACAACGGCGCTTATAACGGCGTGGCCGGCGCTCCCGGCGCGGTAAACGGCCCTTATGGGACCTACACCCGGAGCTGCATGGACGTTCACGTCTCCGGCGACGACCTGAAAGCCCGCTGCCAGAGCGGCGACGGCGCGCTGCATGATACGAAACTGGACGATTTCAAGAAATGCCGCAGTGACATCATCAACGATAACGGCAACCTGCGCTGCCAGAAGTAAACTGATTTACTCGATCCGACGCGGCTGGAGCAATCCAGCCGCATTTTTTTGGCGAAACCGCTATTAGCTTCCAGGTGCCAGCCAGGAGCCGGCGTGACATCGACCGCCTGGAAGGCTTGCAAGCGCTCTCACCATCTGAGCGACTTCCCGAATTGCGCTCCGAAGCCAATCGACAATCCCAGTTCCGCCGCCACAAAAATTCTCCATCGCGTCAGTGTTCTCCGGAATCATAAACGCCGCCGGGCTTCGATAATGGCGTTTTCTTCAGGAGGTCGGATGGCCCTTTTCATGGTGGTGGAGCATTTCAGGAACGGCGACGCCTTGCCGGTGTATCGCCGCTTCCGCGACCGCGGACGCATGGCCCCGGACGGCGTAACCTACGTCTCCAGCTGGGTAGACGTTGAGATGAAGCGCTGCTACCAGGTCATGGAAACAGGGAACCGCGCCCTGCTGGACCAGTGGATCGCCAACTGGAATGACATCGTGGAATTCGAGGTCCATCCGGTGATGACGTCCAAAGAGGCGGCGGAGAAGATTGCGCCACGGCTGTAAAGGGAATTGGTGACGATCGTCCGCTATTCGTTTGTTGCTGCGCCTAAGTTGCTGATTCGGAGGCGAAAATAAATCGTAGTTTTAGCTTGATTATCTTCGCCCGTTGGACTAGTCTCAAACTGCTGTAGGAACGACCGGAGCAGCGCCGGGAACTTCACGGTAGGCCGACGGGGTTGCCCAATTGCTGCGATCATCACGCAATGCGCTGAGGTACAGGTTGCGGAAGTTGGGAATGGAGGACAGCGAAGAGTGAGCACTGACCTTCTTGCGCCATGTCAGCTCGGCGGCGTCCTGTCTGTTCCCCAAATCCACGAGACTGTGATCATATTGCGGCACGATTTCCCTTCATCATCGGCGACAGCGCGTTTAGACTAGGGCAGCACGTATTCCCAAAAGCCAAGGATCTGGTCCCAGTGTTTTCCGCGCGGCGACAGGACTTCTTCTTTCTTCGGTCTCTTCTGCGTATCCTTTGCATCGTTTTCATTCTATGGTTCGTTCGACCGTGTTTCAGCCAAGCAAAGAACGATGATGTACTGCCTGGAGTGGTAATCGCTGACGCCGCCAGCAGGTCTGAAAACGACGACAACCGACTCCAGAACGGAGACGTGATTCTGCGCTGGGAGAGAGAAGGGCAAAGCGGCGAAGTTCGGTCTCCATTTGACCTTGAGCAAGTTGCCGCTCGACAATTTCTTTTCAGGAAGGTCATTTTGTATGGTGAGCGGCATTCTGAGCCAAGACAATGGCGTCTTTATCGTGACGAAATAAGCTTCTTCAAATCACGCCCGCGTTTCAATCACGCTCTTTTAAACCGATGGACAGCATGCGAGAGACTGCAGGTGCCCGCCGCACAGCAGAGGGCGGCCTGTTTCCAATCGCTGGCCGCAAGTTCGGAATTAAGAGATTCCGATCTCTCGTCGTGGCTGCTGATAAGGGCGGCGGATGTCTTTAGCGGTGCCAAGCAATTTGAGAAAGCAAGTGCGATTTTTGACCTTGCGCTTGCTCGAACCTCCATTTCACCTCTGGCGAGATGGAAGTTGATGGTGGCGAAGGCATCGCTGGAGTGGGGAATGAATGATTATGACGCTGCGGAAAAGCATCTTGCTCAATCTTACAATTATGCCAGGTCTGGAGGCGCGGCTCTGTTTCCATTGCATCTGGCGATATCGCAATCCCTCCAAAGGTTATACGTATTGAAAGGGGAATTACTTCGGGCCGAGGCGCTCGGGGAACAAAATCTGCGTGAAACCGCCAACATGCCGTTTGAGCATCGGTTGAGGGGGCTTCTACTACTCAGTGAAGCCTCGGTAGTGGGGCAAAATGGCACCCTCAGGGCTGAGCCTGTTGTCCGAGAAGCGATCAAAGAGGCGGAGTTTGGCCCGCCAGAGGATAGGGCCATGGCCCAATATTATCTGGCCCTTTTTGCCTTTTCTCGCGGCGATCTTGATGCAACCGAAAAGATATACACAGAAATAGCGAACGTACTTTCCAACTCGTTCGATGACCGTCGCATGGTCGGGTACGTCTACGAAGCTCTTTGCACTGTAGCAAGAGAAAGAGGAGAGTTGGCGCTCGCGTATGAATGGGCTCGCAAAGCGGACAAAGCAATGTCGGCTGCCGGCAGCACAGTCGATAGCGCTGACGTTTACAACGAACTGGCGCATTTAGCGCTTTCTGCCCACGATCTCCCTCAAGCACAATCGCTTTTTGAGCAGGCAATCGCAATTCAGGAGAAAGCAGCTCCGGGTTACATGCAACTGGCTAACTCTTATCTCGGTCTTGGGTTAGCCCACCTGCGGCAAGGGGACCTGGCCGCCGCTCGCAAAAATCTCCAAGCCGCGGTTGCACTCCAGACCAAACTAAAGGCGGTCCATGAAGATGTTGCCCGGACGGAGATTGCGCTCGGCGAACTCGACTGCGCGGAACAACACTTTTCCAGCGCTATGCAGCACTTTGATGCGGCGATATCACAACTGGAGAAGCTGGCCCCCACCGGGCCGTATATCATTCAGGCTCTCCTTCGCAAGGGAGACCTCCTCAGGCGCATGGGAGAGACCACGTCAGCGCAGGACTTTCTCCTGCGCGGTCTTGAAATTGCTAAGAAACTCTCTCCTGGCAGCCAGTTGCACGCCGAAATCCTCACCGCACTCGCCGGAACCAAGCGCTCGCAGGGAGATCTCGCCGCTTCCGCCGACTACTACGAGCGGGCGATGAAAGCCCTGGAGAGCCAGGCCGTCACTTTCGGCGGCACGGCGGACATGCTGGCCGGGTTCAGGGCCAGCCATCAGGATACCTATCGCGAATACGAGCAGCTTTTGCTGGCGCAGGGCCGAACCGAGCAGGCGTTTGGTGTGGTGGAGCGCTCACGGGCGCGCACGTTGCTGGATACGCTCTCCTCAGCCCAGATTGACGTGCAGCAGGGGGCCGACCCGGCGCTGCTGGAGCAGCGGCACAAGCTGAAGCGCGACCTGCAAAGCAAGATGAGCGAGCGGCTGCATCTGCTCAATGAAAAGAATGTTGACGAAAAGCTGAAGGCTCTGGAGCGACAGATCGCTGAGCTGAACGGCAAGTACGAAGACGTGCAGGAACAGATTCGGGGCACCAGCCCGGCGTACGCGGCGCTCACGCAGCCTCAGCCGCTCACGGCACATGAGGTACAAGAGCAGGTGCTGGACGGCGAAACACTGCTGCTGGAGTTCTCGCTGGATGAAGAGCGCAGCCATGTCTTTGCCGTGACCCGGAACTCACTGGATGCCTATGAGCTGCCGGCGCGCGCGGAAATTGAAGACCGGGCGCGGCGCGTCTATGAGCTGCTGACCAGCCGCAACCGCTATCTTCCTGGCGAGACCGCCGCGCAGCGCCAATCGCGCTGGTCGGAAGCGGAGCGCCAGTATACATCTGCGTCAAGGGAGTTGGCGCAGATGCTGCTGGGGCCTGTTGCAGCCGAACTGGGCGATAAACGTCTGCTGATCGTCGCGGATGGCGCGTTGAATTACATTCCCTTCGCCGCGCTGTCTGATCCGTCCGCAGTCGAAAGCAATGAGCCCTTGGCATTGAAGCACGAAATTGTAAGTCTGCCTTCGGCTTCTGTTCTGGCCGTTTTGCGCAAGCAGAATGGAGGCCGGGCTCCGGCGCCGAACGCCGTGGCGGTGCTGGCTGATCCCGTGTTTGACGCCCATGATCCACGGCTGGGCAGAACGCGCTCCATGATGGAGGGGAACGTGCGCGGCCTGAAGCTGGCGGAGCAGAGAGCTGTTGGAGCCGCTGTGGACTTCACATCGCATGGACAGACGAACAAGCCGAAGGGCGCGGCAGCGAAGCCGCAGAATGATGATCTGTT
>JBAIYI010000479.1:0-11128 GCA_037915955.1 Terriglobales bacterium | reverse complement strand
CAGGAGAAGCAGAGCTGCGGCTGTGCAGCCTTGAGCAGCTTCGCCTGGATCTTGGGCGAGTGGATGGAGTGACAATCCACGCATCCCACGTTGTTCTTCAGGTGATCGGAACGAAGGAAGTTGGCATGTTCCTGGCCAAATTCATGGCAGCCAAGGCAGCGCTTGCTTGATTCTTCGCGGGACAGGCTGGGAAACCGGATAATCTTGCTCGGATCCGCAGACTCAGCATGTGCTTTGCCGGGGCCGTGGCAAGCTTCGCATCCCTGCCATTCCGGTCCCTCGTGCTTGGCTAAAGTAGTTTTCCAGTGGGGTCCTCTCTCGTAACTCCTGGCCGCTTCTTCGTGGCACGTCTTACAGGTTTCGGCGCCTACGTACTGAGACGGATCGACTGCTTCATGAGTGCTGGCGGAAGGTTTGGCGTTCTTGCCGGCGGGTTGACTGGTTTGCGACGTCGAACTGTCGCTTTTGCCGCTGCCCTGCTGCGTTTTGGCAGCAAAACACAATGGCGCCACCGACAGCACGAGGACCACTCCGCAGAACCACCGTGCGATTGGACTTCCAAACATGAGCGAGCCTCGCATTCTCCTCGACGGAAGTGATTGAATGAGCGAGTATATGAACTCGGTCCGCTTACCATCTGTGATATACATCACTTCACGGCGAAGTACTTACGTTGTACTCCCAACAAAATAAAGAGGAAATTTGGGAGAGCTCAAGGGCTAAAGGTGAGAAAATCTGCCTGGGAACCTGAATTAGCAAGCAAAGAAAAAGAGAGCCGGAGTCGGCTCTCTTTTTTGCCATGGATCGTAGGAGCAGCTTTCTTTACTCCCGGAGCCGGGATTCCCCCGAACCCGGCTCTGGAAGCAACACAGCCAATGTATGGCTGTAAAATTAGCAGGAATCATTACCTCCCGCTGTGATGACCGTCACACTTCACGAGAATTTTTCGGACGCGCTGCGGTCGAGACGCGCCGTGAACAGCTGCGAAGCAGTTCGTCAACGATCTTGAGATCGGCGCTCAAAACCTTGGCGATTGAAAAATACAACTGTGGATTGTCACGCATGACGGCTTGAAATTCGGTAACAGGAATTTCGCTTACCTCACACTCTTCCAGACAGGTTACCGTGATCTCCGCGGGTTCGCCGGTGATCGCGGGCCGCATTCCGAAAGTCTTACCTGGACCGGCGCAACCCAAAACAACATCATGGGCGGTTGATACCACAGACACTTCAACCTTCCCAGAGTTCAGCAAGATAAGCTGGTCTGAAGGCTCCCCATACTTCAGCAGTGTCTCTCCCGGGCGCGTCTTACGAGTGCGCTCGCGTTTTTCGAGCTCGAGCCTGGTCTGCGAAGGAATACCTTCATAGAGTTCGTTCACGATGGCTTCATGCGTTATTGTGGCACTCATGGCCGCTTACGGTACCTCTTCCTGCCGTGACGGGGATGTGACAGCAATCACCCCGCAGCGTGATGCCTATGTGGTCACAAGGTTTTCCAGCGCCGGCTTATTGAGGATGCTCCAGGTAGCGCCCTTGATCTTGAGATAACCGCGGCGCTTGAAATCGCCCAGCACGCGCGAAACTGTCTCACGCGAGGTCCCAACAAACTGCGCAATCTCTTCCTGCGTGAGGGTTACACGGATCGGAATCTCTCCCGTCGGCCGTCTGCCCTGCTCCAGCGGATGCTCTGACCAGTGCAGCAGCAGTTTGGCTATCTTTTCCGGTACTGAATTGGACAGGCCGAGGGAACGAATTTCACTGTAGGCGCACTTGCAGTTGTGCGTGAGTTGCCGGGCCACTTTGATCCCGACTTCCGGAAATTCCTGCAGGAAACTTACAAAATCCTCTTGCGAAATGAAATTCGCCTGACTCGATTCCATGGTCTCGATAGTGGCTTCGTACGGGGTGTTCGAGACAGCGGCAGTGAGCCCCAGCACTTCCCCGGGCTCAGCAATGCGCAGAATGATACTCTTGCCTTCCGCGGACGTGGTAGACAGCTTCGCTCGTCCGGTGCAGAGAACATAAATTCCCCGCGGCGGCTGCCCTTCAAGACACAACAGCGTGCCCTTGGGGTAGACGGACGTGGCCTTTACCTTTTGCAGCTTGATCAGTGCATCATGAGGCAGGTCGCAAAAAAGCCTCTGCTCCCGATGAGCGCATTTGAGACAGTTCTCAACAATTTGTAAGTTATATGCCATTGCCATATGAATTACTCCCGGCCACGGAATTGCTATCAGCTTAGTCCTTCGGTCACAAAGGTTATGTGACCTAGATCACACCTGTGTAACCGCGCAAACTACTGATTTCAGGCGAGTTACCTTGGAATCCCGGATCCATGCGCCCTAGACGTTTGGGCATTTTCTCGTGATCTCCATCACCTGACCGGGTGATAAACGTGTCAACTGAGTATTTGCCCCACATAAACATCGTTATGCGATACATCAGCAGTGACTCGCGCATCATTCCCTCAGCCGGACGCGGCAGAACCTGGTCTACCGAACACACCCGACATCTGCCATGTGATCTATCCAACCGAGAAAGGAAGTAGTTTCCGGGCGGGCGCTGCTTTTTTTGCCATTGCCATCAGGGTGGCAAAGAAGTGTCTTCACCTTCCACTGTGATGGCCATCACGGTCAAAGCAATTCTTTGCGAGCAACACTGAGTTCAAGGTCGCGGAGGTCCACATGGCAGGCAATAGCAGAAAGTGGATGCTGCTGGGAGGCGCCGCTGCCGGCGCAGCCGCCTTCTACTTTCTTGATCGTGAAAAAGGCCATCAGCGCCGGGCAACAGTTGGCAAAACGACTGAGCGCCTGGCCCAGGCGATAGCGGAGGGAGCGGCACTCGGTGTCCGAGACGCCCAGCACCGCCTTACGGGGATGGCCAAGCATGCCTGGTTCAGCTTCCGTCGCGAACATCTTGACGATCGAGTGCTGGTTGAGCGGATTCGCTCACGCATGGGACGGATACTCTCCCATCCGCATAAGATCCATGTGGCCTCCGACAATGGCACAGTCACGCTGTGGGGCGAAGCTCCGCAGGAAGAAGCACGCGTACTGGTCGAAGCCGTTTCCTCCATGGAAGGCGTGCGCGAAATCTTCGACCACATAGAGGATTGGCAACTGGAAGATGCAGAGGCAGGCGAGGCGCGCGCGTTCCACGATGCCAGGGCTTCTACCCTGCTCGGCTGGAATCCCACGCAGCGTCTTTTTGCGGGTATCTCTGGAGCTGTTCTCACCGCGTATGGATTCAGACGCAAGGGCGCGGTGGGTTATGCCCTCTCCGGCCTGGGAAGCGGCCTGATCGCCCAAAGCCTCTCAAGAAGAAACGTGCGGTCGATTCTTGCCCTCTCAGAGGACTGTCCTGGCTTCGAGTTGCAGCGCACGATACGCGTGAACGTTCCCGTTTCTGACCTGTATGACTTCTGGGTCAATCCTGAAAACTACCCGATGGTGTTCTCTCATATTGCGCAAATCGAGCGCATGGGAGAAAACCTCTATCGCTGGACCATCAACGGACCAGCCGGCGTTCCGGTTCATTGGGAAGGCGTAATCACGCGGAAGGAACCGAACACTCTGGTGGAGTGGAAGAGCGTACCCGGCTCCACAGTGGGCAATTTTGGAATAGCACGCTTCGACGCCAATTATGACGCGAGTACCCGCCTGAACATCAAGATGTTTTACCGGCCCCCGGCGGGGATCCTCGGCAGATTTCTTGCAGAGCTGTTTGGCGCCGATCCCGGCAAAGTGCTTAGCCAGGACCTGAAACGCATGAAAGCGCTCTTTGAGAAAGACGAGACTTTGGTGAAGAAAATAAAAGAAGGGGGTGACGAACAACTTCTAAAAATTGCTAAAACTTAGCTGCTTACTCAAAAGCTACTTTATGGCGGTTACCTCGAAGAAGGATGTGAGTCACTCACATCCTTCTTCACTTTGCGGGCACGCCTCACAATCTGGCTGCGACAAGGAGGGTGACGCACATCACTGCTTCTGTGACGTGCCCGGAGAAAACTGGAAGAGAACAACCGGGCCGGGGAATGTGGCCGGGACGTGGTCTGACTTCCTCATGCGCTAAGCGAACTGGCCTTCCTCAACCGGGGTTTAGGCACCCCAGATTTATACGAAGTAATGGTCCATTTCTGGCCACCTTGAGGAGGTCAAACATTATGCAAGCACTACAGACTGCAACAAGCATTTCCTTCAAGAACATCCTGTTCCTTACCGATTTCAGTGAAGCTTCAGAATCCGCTCTGGCGTATGCGCTCGGCCTTGCCCGGCATTACAACGCGGAGCTGTTTCCTGCACACGCATCCGATCCTGTGATCCTGACCGAAACCGCGGCCCCAGACGTAATGGACGAGGTTATCGAACACAGCCGGAACAAGCTGCTTAATCTGGTGAAGGACCCTGACATCAAGACTCACCCGCTGTTCGCCAAAGGCGCGATCGAGAACATTCTTCCCCGCTGGATTGAGGAAAATGGAATTGACCTGATCGTGCTCGGGACGCACGGCCGCCACGGCGTAGGTCGCTTTCTGCTGGGATCCACAGCAGAATTCATCTATCGCAACGCCACCGTTCCGGTGCTGACGGTTGGTCCGCACGTCACCCTGAGGCCGTACAAGGGATTTGAGGCGGATAACATCCTCTTCCCGACCGACCTCGGCACACATGCAGAATTCGGCGCCGGCTATGCACTCTCATTCGCGCGCGAAACCAATGCAAGGCTCACGTTCCTGCATGTGGTCACGCTTGACGAGGCTTTCCAGCACGATCGCACCCAATTGGTGAACAAGTCATTCGACGAATTGAAGAACCTTGTTCCCGAAGATGCCAAGGGGTGGTGCAAGCCTGAAATGCACGTGGAAGTGGGAGATCCGCCGACTGAAGTCATCGGATGGGCGGAGAAAGAACGGCCCGATCTGATTGTGCTGGGGCTTCCATTTGAGAAGAAGTTCAGCACGCACTTCCTGAGCGGAGTTACTTACAAGCTGGTGACCGCGGCGCCATGCCCGGTGCTGACTGTGCGGGACATCGTCAACCGGAACTAGACAGGGTCAATCAACACTGCTCGACCTCGTTGAAGTGACCAGCAGTACGGCAGGGGTGTGAGTTTTCTCACACCCCCTTTATATGCGCAGTTATATCCTTGAATCATCGACATAGGAGCAGTACGGAGTAAGCTTTATGAGCAATAATGCTGTGCAGGACACAATCGTGATACCGGAGAGTGCAATCGACAAAAAGTCAGGAGCGAGTACGCCGTCGCCATGGTCGCCTGCGCCACTTGCGCCGCTGTTCCACCCCAAAACTGTAGCGGTGATTGGAGCCACGGAGAAGCCCGCCAGCGTGGGCCGTACGCTGCTGCGTAATCTGCTCGATCATCCTTTCGGCGCGACCATCTTCCCCGTTAACCCGACGCGCAGCAATGTGCTGGGGATTCGCTGCTACCCGAATATCTCGTCCATCGGCGAGCAAATTGATCTCGCCGTGATTGTTACGCCGGCCGTAACTGTTCCCGACGTCCTGGAAGAGTGCGAAGCTGCAGGCGTGCGCGGCGCTGTGGTGATCTCCGCCGGCTTCGCCGAACTGGGTTCAGTGGGCAAGGAACGCGAAGCCCGGATCAAGAAAGTCCTCGCTTCCGGACGCATGCGCCTCATCGGGCCGAACTGCGTAGGAATCATGAATCCGCGCACGGGATTGAACGCGACCTTCGCCCAATCCAACGCTTTACCCGGAAACATCGCATTCCTCAGCCAGAGCGGCGCGCTTTGCACTTCGATTCTCGACTGGAGCCGCAGGGAGAACGTAGGCTTCAGCGGATTCGTATCCGTTGGCTCCATGCTTGACGTAAGCTGGGGCGACCTGATCTACCACTTCGGGGACGATCCTTATACAAGCAGCATTCTGATCTACATGGAGTCCATCGGCGACGCTCGCAGCTTCCTTTCTGCTGCTCGCGAAGTTTCGCTGCGCAAACCAATTATCGTGATTAAGCCAGGACAGACGGAAGCAGCACGGAAGGCTGCCGCATCGCACACCGGATCGATTACGGGCGCCGATGAGGTCTTTGAAGCCGCTTTTCGTCGCGCGGGGATTCTGCGCGTGTCAACAATTGGCGAGCTGTTCGACATGGCCGAGGTGCTGAGTAAGCAACCGCGTCCGCAGGGACCACGCCTCGCAGTGGTGACCAATGCAGGCGGCGCCGGCGTGCTGGCAGCCGATGCCCTGTTGGCCAGCGGTGGTCAGTTGGCCGAGATGACGCCGGAAACAAAGACCACGCTCAACAGCTTCCTGCCGGAAGCCTGGAGTCACGCCAATCCCATCGACACATTGGGAGATTCAGGTCCGGAAATTTACGCTCGTGCGCTGGAGATCGCTTCCAAAGATCCGAACTGTGACGCCGTGCTTTCCATCCTGGCGCCGCAAGGCATGACGGAGCCGGAGAAGGTGGCAACACTGCTGAGCCAGGCAACCGAGCACATCAAGAAACCGCTGCTGGCCAGCTGGATGGGCGGCGCTCGCATGCAGCTTGCGGCAAATGTGCTCAATGAAGCGAAGATTCCGACGTTCGAATATCCTGATGCCGCCGCTCGCAGCTTTGCTTATATGTGGCGCTACAGTTCAAACCTGCAGGCGCTTTATGAAGCTCCTGAATTCACCGGCAATCTGCCGGAGGACGGGCCCAAACGCGTGGCCGGCATCATCAAGGAAGCGACAGAGCAAAACCGCACCATCCTGACGGAGCACGAGTCGAAGCAGATTTTGGCGGCTTACGAGCTACCGGTTACATCCTCTACGGTGGTTGCTTCGGCTGACAACGCGGTTAAAGCCGCCGAGAAAATCGGCTATCCCGTGGTGCTCAAGTTGCATTCACTTACCGTGACGCACAAATCGGACCGCGGCGGCGTGGCACTGAATCTTCAGAACGCTGACGCTGTACGAAACGCGTTTGAGAGCATCAAAGGTGCATTCTCGAGCGACAACAGCTTCAATGGCGTGAACGTCCAACCGATGATCAAGCCCTCCGGTTACGAGCTCATCCTGGGCAGCTCGACGGATCCTCAGTTCGGACCGGTAATGGTCTTTGGCCTCGGTGGAAAGCTGGTGGAAGTGCTCAAAGATCGCGCTCACGCGTTGCCGGCTCTCACCACAACCCTGGCGCGCAGGATGATGGAAAACACGCGCATCTTCCAGGCACTTAAGGGCGTTCGCGGCGAGAAAGCCGTGGATTTGGAGAAGCTGGAAGAGTTGCTGGTCCGCTTCAGCGAACTGGTCGTCGAAAATCCGCGCATCGCCGATATTGAGATCAACCCGCTGCTCGCAGGGCCTGACGGAATCATCGCCCTCGATGCGCGCGTGATCCTGCACTCTTCTACGATCAAAGATGCAGATCTGCCACGGCCGGCGATTCGTCCCTATCCCACGCAGTATGTGTCCACCTGGAACGCGAATGACGGAATGCAGTTCAAGATGCGACCGATTCGTCCGGATGACGAAGCGCTAATGGTGGACTTTCACCACCAGCTTTCCGAAATGAGCGTCTACATGCGCTTCTTCCTGCCGCTCAAGCTGGATTTCCGTACCAGCCACGAACGGCTCTTCACCAAATGCTTCATCGACTACGACCGAGAGATCGCGATCGTGGCCGAATACACTGACGAAGAAGGCAAGCGGCGCATGGCCGGCGTCGCGCGCCTGATCCGCAAGCACTCTGACAACACCGCGGAAGTCGCGTTCCTGATCGCCGACAAATTCCAGAACCGTGGTCTCGGCACGCACCTGCTGGAGCGCATGATTGATATCGCCCGCCACGAGCGCATCTCAGCGCTGGAAGGCGCAACGCTCTCTGACAACTACAACATGAAGGATATGTTCGGCCGCGCGGGCTTCCGTTTCTCTCCTCCGGAAGACGGCGTAGTTACGGCGATCCTTCATCTCGATTAGCGCTGCTTCCTGAAGCGCGCTAAGGGGGCCTTGCCAGGGGCAAGGCCCTTTCTCGTCCCTACTTTGGCGCATGATGGCGCGCCCATAGCACACGCGAATTGTGAGACCAGTCACAGCTGCAGTGTTACCGGGGCGCGAAAATGAAGTGTAGTACAGGAGGCGATTATGGTACGCCTGCTGATCCGGAACTGGTGGCTGATCCTTCTGCGCGGAATCGTCGCGCTAGCCTTTGGATGCTTCATCTTCCTGCTGCAACCGTTCTTCCCGTCCGCCCTTTTGAGCCCAATGGCTCACACCGCGCTGGCAGTGATCTTTGGGCTGCTCGCATGCGGCACAGGAATTCTTACCTTGCTTTCCGCTTTGCGTGGCGCCCAGAAACCGCACGATACAACGCTGTTACTCGCTGATGGTCTGGTCGCTATTGGCGCGGGCGCCGCGGTACTGTTCGTTCCCAGCCTCTCACTCTTCGCGGTGATTCGTATTATCGCCGTGACGGCAATGCTGCTTGGGCTTTTAGAAATCGTGGCCGGCACTCATCTGAGACACCATATCAGCGACGAATGGTTGCTGATCGCCGGAGGCATTGTCTCCGTGGTTTTCTCGCTCTTCCTCTTCATGACCACCACATGGGAAATCGCGGGAATCCTCACGTGGGTTGCGGTTTACGCAGTGGCTGGCGGCATTGCGATGATAGGTCTCGCACTCCGCTTGCGCGGACAGCAACACCTGGTCCATGAGATTGCCAAACACGAACTGCGAAAAACGACCGCAGGCGTGGACAAAGACAAAGCCGCCTAGCCCGCTTCAGATGCCGAACAGGTTGGCGCCGAACTTCTCGTAGTTCTTTTCCTGCGCCCAAAGGTTTAGCGAGACGGTCGCGATTTCATCTACCACAGGGACAGCGCGGCCGTTCTTCGTCATATCAATGGACTTGATGTAGGTATGGCAGGTATCGCAGGCGTCCACACGCACGTAATCAAGTTCCTGCGCGACGAATACGGGCAGGTGGTCCTTGTTCTCTTCTCCGCAATTCGGGCACTTGAGCCGGCGATAGATCCATTCCGTTGCACACATCGAGCAGATCAGCGAACGCTTGCCGCCATCGCCTTCAGGACGCAACACCGCAACCTGCGGACGCGCACCGCAGAACGGACAAATCGGGGGCGAACCTTCGGCTTGTGTAGCTGCCCGCGACGCAAGATATTCCGCGTAAGGCTGAAGAATTGCCCGAGCGCAGAACAGAAATTCGGGCGCCAGTTCCTTGGCATCCGGCTCGTGATGCCAGACCGTATTGATCAATTCGAGCTGCTCGCCAGAGCTGGCCTGCGAAAGTGATTCTGCTGCCTGCTTGAGCTGGCTTGAGCCTCCCTGTTTCACCACAGAGATGAGCTCTGCAAAAAAAGGCAGGAGGACCGCGATATCGTGGCCCTCCGTGACGTTGAGTTTTTCAAAAACCGACTTCTGAAACTGGGCGAGCTGCTGATAGAACCGCAGCAAATCTGCAACTGCCGGGTTCTTTTCCATCAGTTCACTAGCCCGTTTAATGCGCAAGTCCCAGGAAGACTTCAATCATCCGCTCCCTGGCCGAAGCTGGTGGGTGAAACGGTCCGGTTCTCCTTCTGTGCCTGTTCCAGCCACAGACGATGATGCGCCCGCACCCACGCCACAGGAACCCGTCCCCAGAGGATGCCGTTCAAACCGCCGGAGACAAAGAAAATTCCCATGTACACGTGGATGATGAACGCGCCGACCGTCACCAATGCTCCGGCGCAGTGCAGGAACACGATGATCGGCATCAGGCTGTGCCCGGTAGCGTTGCCCTGGTGGCCGGAAACAAGTTCCGGGAACCACATCAGCACGCCGGTCGCCAGCAAAAGCAATGAGCCAAAGAACATGGCCCAATAGAACTGCTTCTGACCGTGGTTGAAGTGTCCGGCGGGTGCAACCGCCTCGTCGTGATTCGTGACGTAGGCCTTGATCGTCTTGCTCCACTGGCGGTCCTGATCGGTGATCTTCATGGAGCCCTTCCACATGGAGTGCATCCACATGACGCCGCCAAAGAAGATCAGGCCAACCCACGGATGCCAGAAGCGGATCGTCGCGCCGCCGCCAAGCACGTAGGCAATCCAGTACAGGTATGGCGTGAACAACGCCATCCCGGTAGCGAAGAGATACATGTAACTCAGGCCGGCGATCCAGTGGCACATACGCTCTTTGAGCGTATAGCGCACAATCTCGTCGGAGCCGCGCAGGTCAGTGCCGTGCCGGGAAACGATGTTGCTGCTCATTTCGCCCTCCCCTGGTCCGTGGCTTCATCCACAGGCTTCGGTCCGTAACGGACGTAGTGCCCAAAGAGCGCCGCCACGCCCAGTCCCATGGCGATTCCGCCCAGCCACTTCAGCGGGCCCTTCCACATCTTCACGAAGAAAGGCACGGCAGGATCTTTGGGGAGTCCACCATATTTTTCCGGATTGTTGGCGTCATGCAGAACGTAAATCACGTGCGTACCGCCAACGCCTGAAGGATCGTACACTCCGGCATTTTTATAGGAGGTGTTCGATTTGAGCTGCGACACCCGTTTGTTGGCCAGGTCCAGCATGTCTTCCTTGCTGCCAAAGTGCAGGCAGCCCGTGGGACATGACTTGATGCAAGCCGGCTCCAGGCCCGCGCCTACGCGATCTGAGCACAGCGTGCATTTGTAGACCTTTTTGGTGGCGTTGTTGAATTTGGGAATGTTGAACGGGCACCCGGTCACGCAGTACTGGCACCCGATGCAGTTTGCCTGATTGAAGTCAACGATGCCGTTCTGGTACTGCACAATGGCGCCATCGGCGGGGCAGGCTGTGAGGCAGCCAGGCTCAGCGCAGTGCATGCACTGGTCCTTGCGCATCAGCCAGCTCACCGTGCCGTCATCGTTGGTAACTTCGTTGAAGCGTATCAGGTTCCAGAAGTTCCATGCCGTGTCCGGCATGGTCTGGTAGGTGTTATCGAAAGTCGTCTCGCGGAACTCATAGCCGTTCCACTCAAGACACGCAACCTCGCAGGCCTTGCAGCCGATGCAAGTGGTGGTATCCACCAGCTTGCACACGTCGTAGTCGCGGGAAACCCCGCTTCCCGGCGTGCCGCCACGATGGCCGGAGATCTGTTTGATTTCCATCAATCCGTTGCTCATGGCAGCTCCTTTA
>JBAIYI010000683.1:0-15363 GCA_037915955.1 Terriglobales bacterium | reverse complement strand
AGGCTCTTACTCTCATTAGCACCTCCGCAGAGACGGTTTATCTCTGCACATTTTCGGCGTCGCGTATTGGACGCCGGAAGTTGATCAAAGCTCCTGCATCAACGCTTCGCTGCAGCCTGTCCCATCGCTGGTGGCTGCACAGCGCAGGAAGGATCCGGCAATCCCAGCTTGCGATAGATCGCCATCGCCGGGCACCAGTTGCTAAACCCGGATTGCAGCAGGTTGGCTCCCACAAACGCGGTGAACAGCAGCCACCACGGAGAAACCCAGTAGCCCAGGGCCACAGTTAACAGCACAAATATTCCGGCAGTAAGTCTCAGCGCGCGTTCAACAGTCATGGAAGTTACTCCTTCAAAAAGTTTTTTCAGGCCGCGGCATTGGCGGCGTCCTCAGGCGCGTGCGAATGTGGAGGCCTGGCCTGCGCGTGCCTGCGCTCGCTCAGGTAATAAAGGACCGGCACCGCCATGCGCGAAAGCAGCGTTGATGCCACTTCGCCGGCCATCAGCGAAAGCGCCAGTCCCTGGAAAATGGGATCGAACAGGATCACGCTCGCGCCCACCACGACTGCGGCCGCAGTGAGCAGCATGGGACGGAAGCGCACCGCTCCCGCGTCAATCACCGCTTCTTCCAGCAGCATACCTTCAGCACGGCGCAGCTCGATGAAGTCCACCAGGATGATCGAGTTCCGCACGATGATTCCCGCCCCGGCGATGAAGCCGATCATCGATGTGGCGGTGAAGAAGGCTCCCATCAAGGCATGCGCCGGCAGGATTCCCACCAGCGTGAGCGGAATGGGCGCCATGATTACCAGCGGCGTAATGAAAGACTTGAACCAGCCGACCACCAGCACATAAATCAGCACCAGCACGGCAGCAAACGCCAGCCCCAGGTCGCGGAAAACTTCAATCGTGATGTGCCATTCGCCGTCCCACTTCATGGCGTAGTGATCGGTGGAAGGCGGCTGGACTGCGTTGTAGCGTTCAATGGTGAAGCCCTGCGGCGTCTTCAGCTTGTCCAGCGCCTCGTTCATTTTCATGATCGCGTAAACCGGGCTCTCTTCCTGCCCGGCGACATCTCCGGTCACGTAAACCACCGGCTGCATGTTCTTGCGATAAATGCTTTGGTCTATGGTGGTGGTATTCACCCGTGTCACTTCCCCGAGCGAGACCAGCGCGCCGCCGGCGCCCGGCAGCTTGATGGAAGAAAGATCTTCCACGCTGGAGCGGCTCTCCCGGCCGAGCCGCACCACGATGGGGACGTCCTCACGGCTCTGCGGCGAGTGCAGCAATCCGGCCTCAGCTCCGTGCAATGAAACGTCGAGTGTGCGTGAAACATCCGCCGGCGAGATTCCGTGCAGAGCTGCCTTCTCCATATCTACATTCAGGTCATACCGGCGCTGCGGATCTTCAACGTACCAGTCCACATCCACCACGCCGGGCGTACTCTGGAAGATCTGCTTTACCTTGGCCGCGAGTTCGGTTTGCCCCTTGTAGTCGGGCCCATAAATCTCGGCTACAAGCGTCTGCAGCACCGGAGGGCCGGGCGGAACTTCGCTTACCTTGATCCGCGCGCCGAATGGCTGCGCAATCTTCTGTAACTCCGGACGCAGCCGCCGCGCGATTTCATGGCTTTGCGCGCTGCGTTCGCTACGCGGCAGCAGGTTCACCTGGATGTCCGCCTGGTTCGGCTGTCCGCGCAGGAAATAATGACGGACCAGGCCGTTGAAGTTATACGGGCCAGCTGTGCCCGAATAGATCTGGTAGTTGAGCACTTCCGGCTGGCTGGCAAGATAAGAAGCAAGCGCCTGCGAGACTCGCGTTGTCTGCTCCAGCGTGGTGCCGTCCGGCATGTCCACAATCACCTGGAACTCACTCTTGTTATCAAACGGCAGCATCTTCACATGGACCAGCTTCAGCGGAACCAGCGTGCATGCCGCCAGCAGCAGGACGACGATGCCCCCAAGGAAGATCAGCCGCCGCTTGCCGCTTGCAATGAGCGGCCCCATGATCCGGCGATAGAGCTTTGTTGCCCACCCTTCGGCGCCATGGTCGTGGCTTTTGTCAGTCTCCGAGTAGTGCTTCAGCAACCGCAGCGCCGCCCAGGGCGAGACCACAAATGCAACGCCGAGTGAAAACAGCATCGCCGCCGATGCGCCCACGGGAATAGGCCGCATGTAGGGTCCCATCAGCCCGCGCACGAATGCCATCGGCAGGATGGCCGCGATCACCGTGAAGGTAGCAAGAATGGTGGGATTCCCGACTTCATCCACCGCCTCAACCGCTACCCGGGCCAGCGAACGTCCCTTGTTCCGGGGAAGGCGGAAATGCCGGACAATGTTTTCCACCACCACGATCGCATCGTCCACCAGGATGCCGATGCTGAAGATCAGCGCAAACAGCGTGACCCGGTTCAGTGTGTAGCCGAACAGATAAAAGATGGTCAGCGTCAGAGCGAGCGTGACAGGGATGGCCACCAGCACCACTCCGGACTCGCGCCAGCCCAGCGCCAGCGCGATGAGCAAAGTCACAGAGAGCGTTGCCAGGAAGAGGTGTTTCAGCAGCTCATTGGATTTGTCCTTCGCGGTCTCACCGTAGTTGCGCGTCACGCTCACGTTCAGGTCCGCCGGCAACAGGTTGCCGCGCAGCTCTTCAGAACGTTTGAGCACGCGTTCGGCAATCACGCTGGCGTTGGTGCCCTTGCGCTTGGCCACGGTGATGGTCACGGCAGGAAAATCAACGTGAGCTGACGCATCGGAAGAGCGAGCGCCTGCGCCGTTGCCGTAAAGAACATAGTTCGTGGGCTCGGCCGGACCGTCATCGATCGCAGAAGCCACGTCGCGCAGGTAAATCGGTCGATTGCTTCGCAGCCCTACCACCACCAGCCGCAGATCGTCCGCACTGCCAAAGAAATTCCCGGCCTGTATCTGGAACTCCTGATTGTCATGGGCGAAGCTGCCCGCCACGCCGCGCATGTTGGCAGCCTGCAGTTGCCCAACCACGGCCGGAGCAGTGAGTCCATAGGCAGCCAGCTTCTGCGGATCGAGCACCACGCGGACCGTGCGTGGCTGGCCGCCGATGAGCGTGGTCTCGGAGACGTCATCTACCTGCTTGATGCTCTGCTCCAGTTCGCCTGCCAGCAGCCGCAGCCGGTACGGATCGTAGCTCTTTCCCCACAGCGTCAGAGCAAGGATCGGAACATTGTCGATCGACCGCACTTTGATGATGGGCTGCGAAACGCCGGGAGGAATTTTGTCGAAATTAGAGTAGAGCTTGTTGTACGTCTTGACGATCGCGTCTTCCTCTTTTGTGCCGACCTGGAAGCGCACAATCACCACACTCATTCCCGGATGCGAGATTGAATACAGATATTCGACCCCAGGCACCTCGCTCAGGAGCTTCTCCATCGGGATGCTGACGCGCTGCTCGATTTCACGCGGCGTCGCGCCGGGCATCTGCACCATCACGTCAAGCATGGGGACCACGATCTGCGGCTCTTCTTCGCGCGGCGTCTTCATGATGGCCAGCGCGCCCAGCAGCAAGGCGCCAACAATCGTGAGCGGCGTGAGCTTGGACTCGATGAAGGCGAGCGCGATTTTTCCCGCGAGCCGCAGCTGGTTCATCACCGCACCTCGATCTTTTTGCCCGCGAGGTCGCGACCCTCCGGGTTGGCGATGACAACCTCACCCGCGCTCACGCCGGAGAGCACTTCCCTGCTGTTGGCCTGGGCTGCGCCAAGCGTTACATAGCGCGATGCGGCGATCTTGTTTTCGCCAACCACGTAAACGCTTTGCAGCTGCCCGCGGTCGGTGATCGCCGAGGAGGGAAGCAGAACGATTTTGCGTTCGCCGCGGGAGAACGAAGCCCGCCCGAACATCCCGGAGCGTATTCTCTTGTCTGCGGGAAGATCGACCTTCACTGTGAACGTGCGGCTTGCCGGATCTCCAGCCGGAACCAGCTCGGCGACTCTGCCGCTCAGCGGCTGGCCATCGAAGGCATCGAGCGTGACGTTGATCTTTTCGCCCAGATGGACGTACTTCAACTCGCGCTCGTCCACGGATGCTTCAAGCCGAAACTGTCCGCCACCTTCCACCGCAACCAGGGGCAAGCCGGGAGCAGCCAATGCGCCGGGATCGACCCGCCTTTCCGTGACAGTGCCCGCAAACGGAGCCTTCACGCGCGTAAAGTCCAGGACGGTGCGCGCATTTTCGAGCGCGGCAGCCGCGCGCGCCTTCCCTGCCACTGCGGTGTCACGGCGGGCCTGCGCCGATTGCACGCGCGAGCGTATTTCGTCATATTCCTGCGCGCTCAGGGATTTCTTGTCATAGAGCGTCTGCATGCGCTTGGAGGTGCTCTGGGCCAGCGACAGCTCGGCCTCGGCTGCCGTCAGTTCATGCTCAGCCGCGGAAAGAGCTGCCTGTGCCTGATCAACGTTCGCTTTCGCCTGCACGTCGTCAATCGCTACCAGCACCTGGCCCGGGCGGACCGCGTCCCCTTCATGCACATTCACGGCGGTGATGTTGCCCATCACCTGCGCCGCAAGCGGGGCCGTGCGCAAAGCGCGCACCGTCCCCACAGCAGTAAAGGTGTCCGGCGCGGTCTGCTCCTGGATCGTGATCACCTGAGCATCACGAACCACTTCCGGCAGGCTGGCCGCGACCTTCTGGCTGCCACTGCACGCAGTGAGGAGCGTCATTCCAAGGATTACAAGGGCTGTTGCAAGAGAGTTGTTTTTCATGGCGTCACCACCGGCGACTGCGAGTTAAGAGTTCCCATGGCAAGCTCCAGCACCGCGTAGCTGGTGCTCAGCCGATACACCGAATCCCAGTAGTTGCGCTGCGCGGTCCGCGCGGCATCTTCCGAGCGCAGCATTTCTGTAATCGTGGTCATCCCTGCCTGATAGCGGTTGCTCACGATCCGCAGGGCTTCACCCGCCTGCATGGCAGCGGCACGATTGACTTCCACGAACTGGCGGGCCGCGTCAAAGTCATACCAGGCGCGGCGAAGGTCGAGCCGGACGCTGTCTTCCGCAACGCGACGAAGCGCTTCGATGCGCTGCAGTCCCGCCTGCGCGCGGTCCAGCCGGGCTTTCTTCTCCCCGCCGGAAAAAATGTCAAACTGGAGTTCTGCTCCTGCCGTCCAGTTGTTTCCTCCGTTGCCAAAGAAGCCCGCATTGTCCAATTCCGACGCGGCGAAAAGATTTACCCGCGGACCGAACGCAGACCGCGCTGCCTGCACGCCTGCCTCGCGGCCCGCCACCTGTTCTGCGATCTCCTTGATGTCGGGGCGCTCCTTTAACGCACGGGTTTCCGCTTCAGCCAGCGGCGGAGGATCCAGAGCCGGGGCTGATGCAGGCTCAACCGGGCGGTATTCGTGATCCGGCGTGATTCCCATGGCAAGGTTCAGCTCCGTGCGGGCGAGGGCAAGGGCGTTGTTCGCGCGGATCAGCTCCTGCTTACGCGCGGCAAGATTGACCTGCGTGGCCAGGAAATCCGACTCAACCGTGGAACCGGCTTCAAAACGCGTGCGGCTCTCTTCCATCACAGACTGCGCAGTATTCACGGCATGCTCTGCAACCTCAGCCTGCTTGGCGACCGAGAGTACTCCGTAATAGGACTGCACCACCCGCAGGACCAGCATCTGGTCAGTGCGGCTCAGTCGCTGCTCCGCAGCCGCCTTCTCCCGGTTCGCCTGGCGCACATTGGCCCGCGTGAAGAAGGAATCGAAGACGTTCCACTGTGTTCCAAACCGTGTAGCAAAGTTCCCCACAGGAGTGGGAGTATTCAGGCGGTTCAGCGCGAAATCGGCGGCGGTGAAGCGGTCCTGGCGGAGTTTGCTCCCGAAGACGAATACCGGATCATTACTGCGGACGGCAGTCTCGGTGAAGTTCAATCGCGGCAAATAGCCTGCCTGCATTTCCCGGGTAAATGCAGAGGCCATCCTGGTTTCGGCCAGCACGGCTTTGCGCTGCGGATTGCGCTCCAGCGCGATTGCCACGGCATCCCGCAACGTGAGGGGCTCCGGCTGTGCCGCTCCGGCGAGGGACAAGCAAAGAACAACGAACAGTAATCTGGCCCACATGGGAACGGACCTCTTTCAGCGCCGGATAGCGGCGCTTTTTCTCGTGCGTCCGGGGGAGGGAGCGCTCAGTTCCTCCAGCTGGGCCCGCGCGTTATCTTCCGCGCTCTGGCACACCAGCCGGCAAAGCTTAAAGACCATGGGATCGGCAATCCCGTAATAAATATTCAAGCCATCGCGCCTGCGGGTAATCAGCCCGCCATGGCAAAGGATCTGCAGGTGCTTGGAAATGTTGGGCTGGCTTGTACCCAGCGCGCCCACAATGTCGCTGACCGGCAGCTCACCATCTTCCAGCGCCTGGAGGATGCGGAGGCGCATCGGTTCGCCAAGCAGCCGGAAACGTTGAGCCACCAGTTCAGTCATACGATCAGTCAGAGCGAGAGTCATACAAGTTATGCGATTCAGTATATGACCATATGGTTATATAGTCAATAAGAACTTCGGCAGACCGCGGCCGGGCCGAGGCCGCTAAACGCTTTCCAGCACCGTCTGGAGGCGCCGCTTTACTTCGTCCCCCAGTGGCTTCAGCGCAGGATTCTCGACAAACTCCATCATCTTGCCGGCATCGATCACCGCAACTTCAGTCCCCTCGGCGGTCTGCCGCAACGTGACATTGCAGGGCAAGAGCAGGCCGATCTCCGGCTCTGCCTGCAGAGCTCTATAGGCGATGGGCGGATTGCACACTCCGAGAATCAGCAGGCGCGGAACGTCCACGCCGAGCTTCTCTTTCAGGGCGCGTGAGATATCGATCTCCGCCTGGATACCGAAACCTTCTTTAGGCAAGGCGCCTTTCACTCTTTCAAGGGCTTGATCGAAGGAGAGATTCAGGGTCCGGGCAAAGCCGTACTTCAAGGCTGTGGTTTGCATGGGAAAACCTCATCCTGCATTTTCCTGCCGTCCCGCACCGCCGGGTGTGACATCAATCACATGAGCCAACCCACGGCGATAAAGGCATTGCAACCAGAGTTCCTGCGAGGAATGTGAACGGCGCAAGAAGAGGTTTATTGCTCTACGGTCTCCACCATTTCCAGCACCATCTTGCGCAGGGGTTTCATGAGCGGCAGGGATGAGGCCCGGAGCAAACCTACCAGCAATGAGAGGCTCTTGTCCATCAGTTTCCGGGTGCGCGCCTGCTGGGGTGAGCGATCGTAAAGCCAGAAGAGGATCAGGCCCATCTGGTACATCCAGAGAAGACGAGGCATGTGAGGGGCCAGGTCGGCGGGGACTTTCACGTCGCCGCCTTCAATCGCCCACTGCATGTGTTCGAAGGCGCGTTCGCGGATGGCCCGCGTCTCTTCGCTGAAAGGCGAAAGCGGATCAGCGGAATCAGGAGCATGGCGAAACAGTGCGTCGCAAAACATGCGGTTGGGCTCGAGCAGCGCAAATCGTTTTTCCAGAACCACGCGGATGCGGTCTTTCAGTTTCTTGTGCCCGCCAAGTGCATCCAGGATCTCCTGGTGGCTGCCTTCCTGCATCTCGTGGTAGAAGGCGAGGACAATGGCTTCTTTGCCGGAAAAGTAGTAGTAGGCGCCGCCCAGCGCCACGCCGGCTTTGGCCGCGATGTCGCGCATGGTGGTCTGCTCGAAGCCTTTTTCGCGAAACAACTCCATGGCGGCTTCGTAGATGCGGCGCCGCGTGTCTTCGGCTCGCAGCGTTGGGCGGGTTTTTACCGGTACGGTGTTCATTCCAGATAATCCCTGATCGGTCCGGCAGGCAGTTCACAAGCGGCAAGCCGGACCTGGCTGAGATGGTGGGCCATGATTTCAGGACGCACCCTCAGCCATCGTGAGATAGCGTAACGGTTTCGCGAGACGATCTCAAAGGCCTGCCGGGCAAAGGGCATCACCAGCGGATGCGCCAACCGGCAGGCCCAGTCACGATAATCCTCCAGAGCGTAGAGGGCCATGATCCAGGCCGAGTTGTTGAGATAGACATCGCCGTCATCACTCACCACCACCAGATCATTGCAACCCGCCAGTTCCTTGAGACCGGGGAACATCTTTTCAGCTTTTTCCGAGCCTGCCGGAACCATGGAGAGCCCCAGCCACGAACGCTGAATCAGCAGCCAGTCTTTCAGGCGCGCGCAAAGCTCGCACTTGGGATCGTAGAGCAGATAAAGGTTCTGCATTGTTCACCTCCCATTGATCAATGTCAGCCATTTATCGGGGAACCGCGATTTTCAGCGTAGCGTCCGGGGCAACCGGCGGGCGGTGAGGCGCGGGACTCTTGCCGTGATTGCGGATGCGGGAAAAGATGAACAGATTGAAGAAGTGCATTCCTCCCAGGGCCAGCAGCACCACACCCAGCTTGTCGCTGAGCATCTCGATTGCCGGACGCCAGCCGAGAATCTGCTCTCCGGTTCGCAAAGCCAGGCAAACGAACCCGATATTGATGAGATAAAAACCCACAACCAGCAGGTGGTTGACGGAAGCCGCCAGTTCGGCGTTACCGCTGAACGTCTCTACCAGGAAGATCGCGCCGCGCTTGTAAAGCGTGCGGGCCACCCACACCGTGAGGGTGATGCTGACGGCGAGATAGATCAGGTAAGACCATACGATGATGTTCTTGGGATCCATAAAAGCCTCCATTCCTCATGTTGAACGTGTTCAATATAGACGGGCGAGGCTCCTGCGTCAAGCATTATTTTGAACGAGTTCAGAAAATCGCACGAGGCTCGATTTCTCAAGGTGAGATGGAGGAGGTTGGAAGCAGAGCTTCGGTAGGACCGAAGCGGCCTCAGGCCCTCAGGTACTTACCCACGATCGAGCAGACAACGCCGAGTCCCATGATGGCCATGGGGCCGTGGTTTTGCTCTAACGCGAGCGCCAGGTTCGAATCCTGTGTATAGAGGTAGGCTGCCCAGCACAGGCCGGCGAAAATGCAGATTCCGCCAATGCTCTTCAGGATGGGGCTGCCCGGGCTCTTCTGCTGGACGCGGACCTCACGAAAGGCGCCGCGATCTTCATAGCCCTGGCGGGCTGAGGTTCCCCAATCGTCGTGATAGACCTTCTGCTTGGGCGGCATGGACTGCGGCATGTTCTAACTGTGCCGCATCTCTGACCTTAGAAACAAGGGTCGAAAACACCTAGATGCCGTGCAGTGGTACATAGACCGGCAATATGCAAAGGTTTTCTTAGTTTCCGGACTACTCCTGAGCCTTATGGAACTCGTAAACCTGCAGGTTGACCAGACCGTCTCGATAGTCGATGGTCATCTTCATCTGCACGAGCGTCCGGATGCCGATGAAACCTGAAATCTCGGTACCCTCGGCATCACTGATATTCGTGTCAAAGACGGGCAGGTCATGGCTCTCCAAACGCATGTTTGCGATCTGGAAAATGGCCTTTTGGCCGGTCAACACTTTATTAACCCTGCCGCTGACCCCTTTCATTGTGTACTCTTCGTCAGCGTCGGCTTTGGTCACCTGGCCTGCGAAGCGCGTCGTAATGCTATTCAGTCCTGCTCCCGTATCCAGAATAAAGTTGCCGGTAGCTTTATCGTTCACGAGTGCGGAAACCACCAGATCATGTCCAAATCGGTAATATTTGACATAGCCCTGCATCTCCGGAGCGATGTAACGGTCCTGGGCAAACTCATCTTCACTCGCAGGAGCCGCTGGATTCCTGGGCAGCGGCGCAAGCAAAAGCTTGTGCTCTTTGAAGTCCAGGGTAATCAGGAACTGGTCGAAAACGTCGGGACCGATGAGACCGGCATCATCCACAATATCGTTACGGCTGGAAACCTCGACGATGCAGTTATGGAACTCGACTTCGCCGATACGGATTTTGTCGACCCATCCGCGATAGGTGTGCACTAAGCCCTGATCACCGATGCCGAACATGTAGCTGTCTGCTATTTTCACTACACCGGCTTTTTCAGCGAGCTTCCTGCCTATGGTGATTCCGCTGGCGCCAGTATCCACCAGAAGGACTGCATTGGCACGATCATTGAAGTTGATTTGTAACCCGAACCCCTGGCTGATTGTGACCGGACCATTTCGATTGATGTCATACGTGCCTGCCAAATGCCGGCCGTAGGGGTCCATCTTTATCTGGATCGGCTTGATCGGCGAGGCGAGCGTCCAAGGTTTCCGCTCCACAAACTGGGCCAGTAGCTTCATGCGCTCACTCTGGCGCTCTGTCGGATGTTCCCCGGCATCTTTCTTGAGAGCTTGCAAACGCTGGTCGTAAGGCAGCAGGTCCACCCAGTGCTCAAATATCTGCTCGTCTTCCGGATCAAGTTCATGGGCTTTGCGATAGACATCGCGGGCGCGTTTGCGCATGGAGATGATTTCAAAGATGCGGCCAAGGCCAAACCAGCCGCGGGCGAAGTTGCTGTCCGCCTTGATGGCAGCTTTATACTCGGCTTCGGCCTCGCCGAAACTGCCCACGCGGAATGCGGCGTCCCCGGCAATCGCGTGGACCGGGGCGGAACCCGGCAAAGCAGCAGTGGCTTTTTTGGCGGCGGCCCGTGCATCGTCAATCCTGCTCGTACGCATCAGGCTCTTTACCAGCCCGATCTGCGCTTCCTCGATCGTCGGGTCACCATTCACCAGCGCACCAAACGCCTCAATGGCTTCGTTGTATTTCTTCTCTTTGAGCAACGCTCGCGCAATCATCAAAGGGCTTTCTGCGGTAGGGGCCAGTTTAGAACTGGCATCCGCCGACGCCGGCGGCTTCTCAGCCTTTGGGAGTGCCTGGTTAGACTGTGCAAAGGAGTTCAGCCCGAAGAAGCAGAGGAAAATGGCCCACGTACGGGATCGCATGGCCAGCATCTTACCTTTAAATCAGGCAGAGTTCCACAGTCTCTTTGAAACGTCCAAAGGACTAACCTCCACCTGATCAGCATTTACAATCTGTAGTTCTCCATGGCAAATCTCTTTGACTCTCTGCAGATTCGTGGCGTAACGCTGAAAAACCGCATCATGGTTTCGCCCATGTGCCAGTACTCGTGCGTGGACGGCATGGCCAACGACTGGCATTTCGTGCACTTGGGCAGCCGGGCGGTAGGGCAAGCCGCACTGATCGTGACGGAAGCAACGGCAGTGACTCCGGAAGGAAGAATCAGCCCGGACGATCTGGGCATCTGGAGTGACTCGCACGTGGAACCGTTGCGGCGCATTTTCAGCTTTATCGCCAGCCAGGGTTCAGTGCCCGGAGTTCAGCTTGCTCATGCGGGAAGAAAGGCCAGCACTGCCGCTCCGTTCAAGGGAGGCAAACCGATCGCGCCGGCTGATGGAGGCTGGTCGCCGATTCTGGGCCCCAGTGCGGTTCCCTTCGCGGACGGCTACCAGACACCGGAAGCGCTCAGCAAGCAGGAGATCGCCGACGTGGTGAAAGCTTTTGTTGACGGCGCGCGCCGCTGCGAAGCCGCCGGTGCAAAGGTCATAGAACTGCACGGCGCCCACGGGTACTTGCTGCACAACTTCATCTCCCCGCTGAGCAACCTGCGCAAGGATGAATACGGCGGATCATTTGAAAACCGAATCCGGTTGGTGCTGGAGGTTGTGGACGCCGTGAGAATAGTTTGGCCGGAGCGCAATCCGCTTTTCCTCCGCACATCAGCAACAGATTGGGTTGAAGGCGGGTGGACAGCCGATGAATCAGTAGAGTTGGCCAAGATTGTAAAAGGGCGAGGCGTTGACCTGATTGATTGTTCTTCGGGTGGGAACGTGCCGCGCGCGCCGATCCCCGTAGGCTCCGGTTATCAAGTGGCGTTTGCGGAGCGCATCAAGCGTGAAGCTGGAATCCTTACCGGCGCCGTGGGCATGATCACCGATCCGGCGCAGGCTGACACCATCATCCGCAGTTCACAAGCTGACCTGGTGATTCTGGCGCGGCAGTTTTTGCGCGATCCCTATTGGCCGCTCACGGCGGCAAGAGCGCTGGGCCACGACATGGCGTGGCCTCCGCAGTATGACCGCGCCAAGCGATAAAGCCTCGACTAAAAATACGGTGCTTATTTTTTCTGAGCGGCCTGCGCCGCCTGCATGACTTCTTCAGGCTTTTGGATTTCGCGCCGCTCCACCGGGGAAGATAGCACGATCGAGGTGGAGGTGGTGCCGAATGGCGTCAGGCGATCGATGAGGCTCTCCAGGTGCTCGACGGAGCGAACGTGAACCTTCATGATGAAGGAATCCGCGCCAGTGCCGCGATGGCACTCCACCACTTCGGGTGAGTTCTTGACGACGCTGGTGATCCGAGTAAACACGTCGCCTACCACGGACATGCGGATGAAAGCCGTGATCGGCATTCCCACTTTCATCGGGTCAACATCCGCATGGTAGGCGGTGATGATTCCGGCTTCTTCCATGCGCTTGACGCGTTCAACAACCGCGGGCGTGGTGAGGCCGACCCTGCGCCCCAGTTCGGCATAGGAGAGCCGCCCGTTGATCTGGAGTTCATGCAGGAGCTTCCAGCCGATCTGGTCAAGAAGCTTGTCGTTTCTTAAGTTCGAATCCATATTTGACCTGTCATTGTAAGACAGCTGTGGTCGCTGGCAGCAGCGATTCGAGCGGGTACCGGGGGCCTAAGAAACTTTTTAGTGTTGGCGTGCGCCGTTCATTAAACACCAGAGTCCGCGTATTAGCCAGCAAAACTTCCACGGATTTCCGCTTTGCCTGAATGAAACGCCTCCGCTCGAACAGATCCTTCCTCCTACACTTAACGCATTCCTAAGGCGAAACCCGAAACGCCCACACACACATGAGTGTGCGCCGCGGCTGGGGCCGGGTATGTGCCCTGCGTCACGTGAAGGAAAACGCCGGACGGCTTCATGGAACTTTGCCCCAGCCGTTTGCTTTCGTTCCCCGATTTTGCGCGGGGGAATCAACCCGGCATTCTTAGTTATGGCGAAATCCCGCACCCTCAACGATCGAAGTGGTCACGTTGATCGCCCGCCCTGACTTCGCTGGCCTTCGCGGACGCGTGATCGCGATCCAAACTGTGCTTTCAATCGGTCGCCACGCACCGATAAGTCTTCCGCTACGCGCGCCCACCCAATGCGCTCATACTCGCGCGCAATGAGTGCGTCTTAAGCGTTCCGGGGTTGCATCGAGAGTAGTTCTATTTTGGAACGTTCCCGTTTTGGGAATCACGATTTCGCTTGCAAACCCGCATTTCACGCATAGTAAACTGCTTCAACATTGAAGTGCCTCTCCGGGTATAAGGAACGAAGGCAAGCACCACAAGCAAGCACAAGTGAACAGGCAAAGCTGGAGATGACAATGATCATCACGGCGTGCAGCTTTCTTATAACGGCTTCTTCTGTTGTTCCTGTATTGCGACAGAGCGAGCAACAAAAAACAAAAGTGAGGTCTTCGAATGTTCTCTCTCGGAAAAACCAGATTTGCTCTCACGTTCCTTATGGTTCTTCTGGCTGTAAGCTTCCTGGCCGCGCAAAAACCCCTGACCAACCCCAATGGAGACGCTGTACCAGACGGCAAACATGGACAGTCGGGACAAACCCTGCCCGAGGCAAGACCGACCGGCCAGGCAGTGGTGACCGGAAACGGCATTAGCTATCACGGTGGACCGGTGATGAAAGGCAATCCTGTCCATACATATGTCATCTGGTATGGCAACTGGAACAGCACAGGCTCAAACACAGCCGCCACCCGCAGCCTGATCGAGCATTTCCTGGGCACAATCGGTGGTTCCAATATTGAGAAGGTCAATACCACCTACGGCGACAACTCCGGCAACGTGAGCGGAAATGTCAGTTTCTCAGGCAGCATTCTGAACACGAGTACCGCCAACCTGAGCGATTCTGGCGTACAGAGCGTGGTCGCCACGGCCCTGAATAATGGCCAGCTTCCCCGTGACTCCAACGGCGTTTACTTTGTGCTTACCTCTTCTGGTATCAGTGAGACGTCGGGCTTCTGTACCTCTTATTGCGGCTGGCACACGCATGCCACTCTGGGCGGCGTGGACATCAAGTACTCCTTCGTCGGCAACCCGGACCGCTGCCCCAGCGGCTGCGAGATTCAGCGGACCGGCCCAAACAGCCCGGCCAGCGGAGTGGGCGGAGCGGACGGCATGGCCAATGTGATTTCACATGAGTTGGAAGAAGCCATCTCCGATCCGGACCTGAACGCGTGGTTCGATTCCAGCGGCCAGGAAAACGCCGACAAATGCAACTTCAACTTCGGCGCTACCTCCACCTGCAACGCAAATGGCCTCTGCTCGGCCGCCGGCACTTCCGCTGCGGCGAAGTACAACCAGACGTTCGGCAACAACGACTGGATGCTCCAGCAGAACTGGCGCAACTCGGGCGGCGGCGCCTGCGCTCAGCACCTCTAATCTTCAGTCCTGACAATGAGGCCGTCTGGGAAGCAGGCGGCCTTCTTTTTTGACCTTCGCACAAACGGAGTTCTTGAATGAAACGAGCGATCTACATCCCATGCACGATCGTATTGCTGTTGTGCGCGTGCCCTGCCGCACAGACGAAGAAAACAGCCAAACCGGCCAACATAACCGCTTCACCCGCAGCCTCGCCGGATATCAATCCATTGCAGGGCTCGCCGAAAATCATCACCGCCACCAAAGGCGTCACTCAGTTCTGGGATATCGAAAACCAGCTGGCGCAGGCTTTCGCCCAAAAAGACAAAACGGCGTTGGACAAGATGCTCCCCGAGGAGTTTCACCTCGAGATTCCGAATCAGACCGGAAGCGCCGTAAGTCGGGAAGACTGGCTCACGGCGGGGAAAGATAATCCGCGGCCGTGGCGGCTGCCGCAGATGTCAGTCCAGTTCTATCCGGATCTGGCCATTGTCCACTTTATTGGCATCCGCGCGGCGGCTGCCGGTGCCAGCGCGGCGGGCAAGCAGTACTTTGTGATCGACGTTTGGGAGCTGCACGATAGCAACTGGCAGTTGTCAACCCGATATATGGCAGAGATCAACCCGATCGTAATGCCCAACCGCCCCACCGGCAAAGAATAAGGTGGGGTTTCCGCTTTGGAGTAGCGCCTCATCAGCCGGATCGAGTCGACAGCATTTATTTTCGGGCCGCAGATGCGATTGGGGTACTTTGGTAACTGTTCTGAAAACCGAACTTCGCAAATGGAGCATTTGTCGGGTACGAAAGTTGTAGTACACTCCTGCCCACTCCTTCGACATTGAAGGATTTAAGAAATGCTGACTTGAGGGCGCCCCTTTCAACAGATCATTTATAGCCCGGCTTCTTCTGTCCATCCGTTCGTTGATCGTTAGCAAACAGATAAAGCAAAAAACAAAAATAGTGAGGTCAACTGAATGTTTTATCCCCAGAATAAAGTAAGGTTCGCTTTT
>JBAIYI010000298.1:0-2767 GCA_037915955.1 Terriglobales bacterium | reverse complement strand
GGATGGTGCTCGCGGCAGCCGAATCATTCGCGGCAATACGAGACCGCAGCAGGTTCGGGATCGCGATAGCTGCAATGATCAGGATGATCGCCACCACGATCAGCAACTCGATCAACGAAAAGCCTTTCTGTTTGCGCATGGATCAGTATCTCCTCTAAGTCTGCCTTCTGGCCCAGCAGGGTCAAGAATCGCTTCTGCTAGTTCTTGGAGCCTGGCAGAGAACTCAAGCTTCCTTCACAAATGCAATTCACAAACCTTTTCCTTGCGAGGCCTGATGAACCCTCTGCAAGCAGCTGGAAACTGCTTATTAATCATGATCTTAGGTCTATGGACTTAAGAATCATGAGATCGGTGTTGAGCTTTGGTTCTCTTTATTTTACAAGGAAGTGACAAAAATTGTCAGCTGCGGGTGACAATGTGCGTCAGAAGGACCCAATACATCGTTATACGATGAAAAGGAAGGGTTTAAGGCGCGTATTGCAGGCAGGGCCTGTGAACCGTATGACTGGCATAAAGGACGCGTATGACTCCAAAGAAAAAAGCCGTCCCCTGCCGGGCGGCTTTTTCATAAAAAGTACTCCGCGGATGCACGGCGGGAACTAGAACGGGATGTCCTCATCCGTGATTTCAGCGCCGGCCATTTCCTCATGATGCGACGTGCGCTGGTCCACTCCCGATGAAGCTCCGGAGCTCCGGGAGAAGCTGCGGCCTCCGCCTTCACTGTCTCCGCCTTCACCACGACCGCTCAACAGGACCAGGTCATTGGCCACGATCTCAGTCCGATACTTCTTTTCACCGCTTTGCTTATCTTCCCAACTCGAGGTCTGGAGCCGGCCTTCTATGTAGAGCTTGGAGCCCTTCTTCACATACTCGCCGACAATCTCAGCCAGCCGCTGCCAGGCCACGATGTTGTGCCACTCCGTCCGCTCCTGCCATTCGCCGCCTTTGTCCTTATAGCGCTCGTTGGTGGCCAGAGAGAACTTGGCAACAGGGGTGCCGCTGGGCGTGTACTTCACTTCAGGGTCTTTGCCCAGATTGCCGATCAGAATCACTTTGTTAACGCTTTTTGCCATGGGAGATCTTTCCTTAAGGAATTTCCGGACACTATATCAGCCTCCGGTACTTTTGTTAAGTCTTCGCTACCAATTAAATCGTCCCCTCATGCGTGTGCTCCATATATCTGATAAAGGAGGAGATAAACGATTACCCCGGTGACTGAAACATAGAGCCAGATCGGGTACGTCCAGCGAGCGATCCGGCGATGGCGGTCGAATTTACTTCGCAGACCGAGTGTCAGCGTGATGATCGCCAGCACGGGAACCGAGGCGGCCAGGATTGTGTGTGAGATCAAAATGCTGAAATATACCGGCCTGATCCAGCCTTGTCCGGGAAAATGCACTGAGCGGACGTGAGCGTGATAGTAGAGATAACAGACCAGGAAAACAGCCGAGGTACAAACCGCCGCGATCATGCAGATCCGGTGCTGCGCCACGCGCTTTTGCCGGATCAATACGCGACCTGTGGCCAGCAGGATGGCACTTACTCCATTCAAGCTGGCATTGATCGCGGGGAAGGCGCTCAGGTCAGGCATCTACGCAGAAGGCACGGTTCGCCGGCGGTTGGCGATGAAAAAGCCTGCCATGAAAACGACAAATGCGAAGGCCGCGAGCACCACGATCGATGTCCAGAGCGGCAGAGCGGTCGCCGGAGCAGTGGCAGGAAACATCGTGACCAGCAGCGCATCCATGCCGTAGGTGAGTGGATTGACTCGCATTAGCAGCTTGAGCCACCCATGTGCCCCGCTGATGGGGAAGAGCGCGCCGGAAAGCATCCAAAGCGGAATCAGGAATAAGTTGATGATGGCGTGAAAGCCCTGGGACGATTCCATGCGCCAGGCGATCGCAAAACCAAGCGCAGTCAGCGCGAAGGCTGTAAGGAACGTAACCAGCGCAATGATCAGAATTTGTTCGAAGTTCAGCCGGATTCCGATGAACGGCGCAAAAATCAGGAAGATCAGTCCCTGGATCGCGGAGAGAGTCGTGCCGCCCAAAACCTTACCAAGCACGATGCCTGACCGGTGCACCGGCGCCACCATCACCGAAAGCAGAAAGCCTTCATTCCGGTCTTCAATGACTGACATCATGGTGAAGATCGAGGTGAAGAGCACGATCATGATCAGCGCGCCGGGGAAGAAATAAAGCAGAAAACTTCCTGTCCCGGTGATGCCTGATTGCAGAGACTTGCCGAAACCTGCTCCGATCACAACCCAGAAGAGCAGCGGAGAGAGAATCACGCCCACCACACGCGCGGGCTGGCGATAAAAGCGCACCACCTCTCGCCACCACAACGTAAACGCCGGCAATAAAGGGTTGACGCGGGGTGTGGCCAGTCCGGCCGGGGTGACTGCTGCCTGCGCCATCTACTTCTTCTCCTTCTCTGCCTCGGCTTCCGTCCAGAAACGGTGGCCTGTGCGATCAATGAAAACGTCTTCGAGCGTCGGCTTGCTGACGGAGATGGATTGGACCTCGCCGGGGAAGGTCTCGACCAGATCGGTTACGAAGCGATGGCCTTCTTTGCGCTCCATGCGGACGTGATTGTCCAGCACGGTTGTCGAAATCCCGAACCGCTGCTCGATTCGCGCAGCAAGCGAAGCTGCATTTCCCGACTCCAGAAGGATCACGTCGCCGCCGATCTGGCTGCGCAGCTCTGCCGGCGTCCCCAGCGCGACGATCTGGCCTTCGCTGAGGATGGCGAGGCGGTCGCAGCG
>JBAIYI010000727.1:0-4312 GCA_037915955.1 Terriglobales bacterium | reverse complement strand
GTCTGGCCGGGGTCCACGGACATGAACCGTGAGCTGAAAAAATTCATGCCGATGTAGAGCAAAAGCAGGGAGTCGGCGCGTATCCACAGCGGTTGGTCCTTAACTTTGTTCCACCAGAAGGGAGTTGCCAGGAAGATAACAGCCGCCGCAATGTGTTCCGGCCGTGCCTTCAATCCGGAGATCTGCACATAAAAGCGCGCGGTTGCGCCTGCTATAACCAGCAACAGGATGGCGCTCATTGGGCGGTTCCACATTGCGATCAGTACGGCTGCAAGCACCACACCAATCGCCGTCCCAATTGCAGCCTGCCTGAACACGCTGCTCGCGTCTGCAAGAAAACTCCACGACACCACCGCGGCCATTGCAAAGAGCAGAGGCGTGGGGTTCGGAATCGGCAGGTTGTCGTGAAGAACCTTCATGTCTGAACCATGGAACGCCCGCTATGATATACGACTCAGCTTACCGAGTTCGCGAAGATACGGCGCCGTAAGCCTTTCCGCAGGCCCAGATCGCTGTGGTTCACTCCTTAGTTCCTGACGTCATGAGATCCGCCGGTTGATCGATTGCTTCCGGTGGTTGCTTCTGGTCTGGAATCCGAAAGGAAATTCCGGCCCAGAGTCCTTTCAACAGTCCTGCAATCCTTTCCGGCTCACGACGAAGCAAATACCCAGCGCTGCGATAGGCAATGTAACCGGCCAGGTCAACCATGAACAATGGCCAGTAGCGGGAGCGCATGTGCTTGCGCGCGAACAAGATCCGGTTGCGCGTACTGTAGAAATCCTTGATTGGCTTCCCCAGATTCCGCTTCGTATCGTAGGAGTCTTTGTGCCAGATCACGGCTTTTGGGGCGTAATACAGCTTGAAACCCGCCTGTCGCGCGCGGACACACCAATCCAGATCTTCGAAGCCAAGGAAAAAGGTTTCATCGAGCAATCCGATCCGGCGCACCGCGCTCGTCCGGATAAGCAATGCGCACCCGGTAGCGAAGGAGATCTCCTCTGCCTGATCGTATTTTCCGGTGTCGCGCTGGTGGACACCGCGCATTGAACCCATGCCGCACCATGGTTGGTAAACGCCGCCCGCACACCAGAGCCGGTCAGATGGTTCAAAGAAAAAAATCTTGGGGTTCACAATGGCAATTGCCGGATCGCTCTCGGCAATCTCGACCATATGGCTGAGGAAGTCGGCCGCCACAATCGTGTCATTGTTCAGGAGCAGAAGGTAATCCGCAGTGGACTGCAGTGCCTGACGGATGGCTACGTTATTGCCGCCGGGAAAGCCGAGGTTTTCACGGTTCCTGATCACCTTTACTTCCGGAAATTCCGACGCGAGCCGTTCGGAAGATCCGTCGCCGGAAGCGTTATCCACGAGCAAGATTTCGAAATCGGGATAATCCAGGCTCCGCAGAGAATGCAGACAGTCACGCGTGACTTCGTAGCTCTTCCAGGTCAGCATGATGATGGCGACTCGCGGACGGGTCTCTGAGCGTTTCCGAGCCAGGTCCGATGTCGCCGGTTGAAGTGGGCCTTGTCCGGGCATTGGTTACTCTCTTTCGCCGGAATCGGCTGCGTCGACACTGCCGCGCAAGTTGTACAGCGCCATCTTCTCGCGCGGAGAGATGATCCAACGCCACATAGTAAAAAGAGCGATCGCGGAAGTGACCACTGCAAAAGCGATTTTCGGCGCAGTCCCAGTGAGCGAAGCGGCAACCCCGAAGGAGGCAATGCCAAGGAGGGCCATCAGTGGCAGAGTCGCGGAGACAAACCGCTCCTGGGGCAGGATCCTGGACGAGATAACAAAGAGAACCAGCGAATCGAGGGCCACACGCAGAAACCAGGCAAGCGCCACGCCCGTGATTCCCATCGTCCGGGCAAAGTAAAACAAGGCCGCGGCATACAGCGGCAATTCCAGCAGATGTAACTTTGCGGTGAGGTCCGGCCGGCCCGCACCTTGTATGTGAGCGAATGGTATCTGGCCCAGGGCATTTACGAAAATGGCCAGCGCCAGCACTTGCGTAGCATGTGCACTATTGCGGGCAAAATCCTCACCCAGCCACACGCGCAATCCTTCCGGTGCAAAAGTGATCAGCAGGAGCGTGGCCGGAAACATCACCAGAAAAATGCACTTCACGCCGCTTTCGTAAAGAAACCCGAGCCGGTCGCGGTTATTCTCCAGAGCCGTGGAAAAAGCCGGAAAAAGCACGCCGGCGAGCGCACCGGGAAAGATATTGAGCCTGCTCACAACTTCGTAAGGAACGGAATAGTAAGCAACCGCAGAAATAGAAAGCAGGGTCCCAATCAGAAACCGGTCAAAAGAAACCATCAACGGACCGACGATATTGGTCACGGTCATCCATCCGCCGAAGCGGATGAGGGGCGCAACTGAGGCACGATGGAAGCAGAAGCTTTCCCTGAGGGCGGGAAACGCGTGGAAACATGCCCAAAGGTGAGCGAGGCCAGCAAGAAGACGCCCCACAACGAGCGTAGCCATGATGGGCACAAGGCTATGTGAGAAGGGCAACACCAGCACCGGACCGGCATAGGTGAAGATACCCAAAGGCACGCGGATTGCGGTGGCCAGGCGGAAACGTTGCAACGCTTCAAGGATTCCTCGCAATCCGGCTGTCACCACGACCACCGGTATGGCAGAGCTCAGCCAGTAGAAGGAGATCAATGCCTCATGCCGAAGTTCCGGCGGAACCCGCAAAGGGCCCGTGATCAGCCAGCGGGAGAGAAGCAGGGCGCCGGCCAGGCAAACAAACCCAATGCCCAACATCATTACCAGAGATGTCCACACCAGTTGCGGGATATCGTGGGTTTGTTCCTGCCCCAGTTTTTCCGCAACCAGTTTGGTGAGGGCGCGGGAAAGGCCAAAATCGAACAAGCCAAAATAGCCGATGATTACCCAGGCCAGGCCGATCAAGCCGAGACGGTCTGTTCCGATGCCACGCTTGAGGATCGGGAGGCATACCAGCGCAACCAGAAGGGGAGAGCAGGCGCCGATCAGGTTCCAAAAGGTGTTTCCGGCAAGCAAACGACCGCTGGTGAGATTCGCTGGAAGTCGCGGCGCTGCGGCTGGAGAGGGTCGCGGCTCTGAGATGGAACTGCTTGAAAAAAAGCTCTTCATTCCCCGCACTAAACTCTATGAATCATTCTTATGAACCGATCGTCGCACCGGTTGCTGAGGTTCGACCCATCATAGACGTTCGACTTCATCCGTGCAGTATTTCTCTTTGCGGCGGCTTGCCGGCAGAACGAAACTTCATCCCGAATCGCTGACAGACCACGAGGAAAAGATAAGCCGGGCTCAGGAGCAGGTATCTTCGCCAGAGCCGCGCAGGCTCCATGCAGAGACGGAAAAGCCATTCCAGGCCACGGTCCTGCATCCACATGGGCGCCTGCCGGAGCACGCCGGCAGTAAAGGGAAAGGCCGCGCCTACCGACACAATGGGCAGCTTGACGCGACCGCGAAATTCGTAGGCCCAAACCTCCTGCCGGGGACATCCCAAGCCGGCGAAAATTATATTCGCCCCCGATGCCCTGATCCGCGCTGCAATCTCATCCGCGACCTGGGGCGTGATGGACCCGAAGCGGGAAGGCTCAAAGCCTGCGATCTCCAGCGCAGGAAATTTGTTCTTGATTCTTGCGCACATGAGTTCCAGCACGTCCGCGGTGCTGCCGTAGAAGTAAATCGATATCTTTTCTTTTTCGGCGCGATCCAATACCCAATGCATCAGCATGGGCCCGTAGACCCGTTCCGGAAGGCCCGCTTTGTGAAGAAAGTTGAGCGCCCAGCGTACCGGCTGGCCATCGGCAACAACCAGGTCGAGATGATTCAGGCGGTAAAGATGTTCTGGATCGAGTACACCGGTCATGATTCCGTGCACGGCAAGCGCTGAGACGGAGAAAGGCCGGCGCTCGCGTGCAGCTTCAATGATCAGGTCACGGGCGGAGAACAGGTCTGTTCCATTCACCAGAACGCCGAGAATACTTTTTTTCGGTTCGACACTCATGCGTGAGCGGTCCGAGCCAGTGCTGCCCAGCGTTCACGATTGTGGCTGTAAATCTCGCGGAGAATGGCTTTGGTGTCATACTTCAGCTCAAAGCCAGGGAAGTGGGCCTGAAACTTGCTTATGTCGCTGATCCACCAGATATGGTCGCCAATGCGGTTTTCCGGGACGTATTGCCAATCCATTTCACGGCCCGAGATCTCCTGACAGTGGCTGATGGCTTCCAGCATGGAGCAATTCGAAAACCGGCTTCCACCGATGTTGTACACCTCAGCAGACCGGGAATTTTCAAAGAACCGGTCG
>JBAIYI010000802.1:0-2687 GCA_037915955.1 Terriglobales bacterium | reverse complement strand
CAAGCGCAAAGTGATAACAGGAGCGCCAGACAGAACAGCCATGCCGCTGGCGGCAATTGGATCCGCGAAACCGCCGCCACAGTATGTCTTGCTGTCGTGGTCACGGTCACACTGAAAGGCTCGGCAGTGCTTCCGCTGATCGTCACTGTGGACGGAGTTACGTTGCAGGTGGACCCGGCCGGCGCACCAGAACAACTCAGCACAACAGGGCCGGAGAACCCGCTCATGCCGGAGACGTTCAGGTTGTAAACCGCACTCTGGCCGCTTTGAATGATGTGGGAAGAGCCGCCTTCTCCAGGGGTGACCTGGAAGTCAGTTCCACTTCCAAGGAGGGTAACCTGGTGTGGGCTGCCGGCAGCATTGCTGGTGATGCTCATCACACCAGACCGCGCGCCTGTTCCAGCAGGATTAAACGTGACTGCCAGTTGACAGGATGCGTTTGCGGCAAGGGTGGTGACGCAGTTGTCGCTCGAGTTGAAATCACCCGTGTAGCTGATGTTGGTGATATTCAATGCGGCATTGCCAGTATTGGAAATGGTAAGTATCTGTGGGTTGCTGGCGCCTCCCATGGCAATCCCGCCAAAATCCAGCGAAAGCGCTGAGGTTTGCAGGATTGGTGCATTACCGGGAGTTTGGCCGTTGCCGTCCAGGATCCAAAGCCTCGCCAGTTCCTCGTCAGTGATGTAGACCCGGTTCAGATTCGGATCCGTAGCGATAGCGTCGAGATGGACCGCGTCCGGAATCGTGATGACCTGTTTGAGCGTCATCGAGATCGGATCGATCAGGCTGACGGTATTCTGCTCAGAGGTAACGAACAGACGCCATGCAATTTCGTTCGCGTTGAGTTTTGCCAGCACACGATCGGGCGCCATAAATGCGATGTTGTTCGCTGTGTTCCGGAACTCTATGCCTGAGCCGTCGGGAACCTCCTGCTCGCATTGGTAGCCCGGGATTTCCAGCACATTGACGACGAAATCGGTTTCGCCGTCAATTTTAGCCACCCGGTATCTGTCATCAATGATATAGACGTTGCCATGCGGATCGACTGCCATCTTGTCCGCTTCTTCCGCTTCATCATCGATTCCATTGCAGGCTGACAGCTTCGGCCACAGCGCCGCCTGTCCTCGTTCTCCGCAGTAGTTATTCATGTCGCATTCGGGTTGCCACCAACCTTGATGCGGTACACCCCGGATGATCGTACTCAGCACCTTCGGCTCAGTGATGCTGCCGTCGCTGCTACGGGTAGCGCCCATCGCTACGGTCACGCTGCCGTCATCCTCGTTCGATGCATAGACTTTCCCCGTGGCTGAGGCAAACACAACGCCCTCCGGGTCATCGCCGGCAAGGAATGACGAGACGATCTGGTTGGTCATGCCATCGATGACGAATACTCTGCCAGGGTTCCAGCAATCGTATTCGTCGTCCGGCATCTCATGAATCGCCTTGCAGGGGAACGGTCCCGTTCCCTTGAAGGGATCAGAGATGGGCGGAGCTTTCGCGCCTACATAAATAAGGTTCTGAGCTTCGTCGATGGCGATCTGGTACGGCTGGTACACGTCTTTCCCGATCATCATCGCGATGAATGTGACTGCTGTGTTGGTTGATCCGTCGACGACCGCAACCTCGCCGGTGCCCTGGCTGGCGTGATACACGAGTCCGGTCCTGTTGTTGACCGCGATGTACTCGCCTTCGCTGTGCACTGGGATTTCCGCGACCACCGTCTTGTTGAGCGGATTAACGTGGAACACAGCTGATGGTTCAGGAGGTCCAGACACCTCCGTTTCCGAACCGGCTTCCCCTCCGGCCTCGCCACCACCTCCGGCGGCCTCGGTCGCGCTGCTGAGGAACACGTCATGCGTGTTGCGGTTAACGGTGAGGCCTTCGGGTGAACTGCCGACACTCGGCATGAAGTCGAAGAAAGGCTTGAAGAGTGTCTGGTTCGTCAGCGCCTTTACCAGGAATACGGTTATCGTTTGCGGCCCGTTACCTGCGCCAGGCGCATTTATCGTGATGGTTCCGGCGTAAGTTCCGGGCGTCACTTGAGAAGGATCGACTGAGATGCTGAGGTCGCCGGGAGTGGTGCCGTTGGCCGGGGTTGCTCGTAGCCATTTGGCTCCGCCCGTCGACACCGTGTAGCTCAGAGGCACACCGCCGCTCGTCAGCTTGAGGTTTTGCGCTGACGGCGTGGTGCCGCCAACTATGTACTCGAACGACAGCAGGCCCGACGTAGTGGTCATCATAGGCAGTGCACTCACATTCAGGGTCACTTGCACTGTTGCCGGTGGCCCCTCCGTGCCTGCGGAGAGCACCATGACCGTGCCGGTGTAACTGCCTGCGGGCAGTCCTGCTGGATTGGCCGAGACCGTAAGACTCGTTGGTAAGGTGCCGCTGACGGGAGTGGCCGTGAGCCAGTTCGCTGTCGTGGTCACCGCGAAGGGCAGCACATCGCCGGTCGTCAGGGTGAGGGTCTGCGGCTCAGGCATTGTTCCGCCGAACGTGTACCCGAACGATAATGTGGCAGGTGCGGCGCTAATAAGCGTAGCGTCATGCCCCACGATCAGGGTAAAGGTCTGAGTGGCAGTCCCCGCCGAGTTCGTTGCACTGATAGTGAAGGTGTAAGTTCCCGCGGCCGAATCGGGCAGGAAACCGAGGCATTCCGGTGACATGCCTGGCCAGACGATCAGGCA
>JBAIYI010000338.1:0-3150 GCA_037915955.1 Terriglobales bacterium | reverse complement strand
ACTTGCCTGCTGCTTTGGACTTGCCGGAGTCGTCATCTCCGGGTTTCGCGGCCTTGTCACCAATCAGCCGGACTTTGGAGAGCAGATCGCGGATCTGCATTCCGCTGAGCGACTCAAAAAGCGCCGGCACCTGGGCTGCGATCTCCGCCATGTCTCCGGTGATCTTGCTTACCCCGGCTGAGTGCCCGTTGCCGGTGGAGACAATGGTGATCTTGTCCACATTGGAAAGCGGCTGGGCCATTGCCCTCACTACTTCCGGCAAGCCGGTGATTAATTTATCCACCACAGCGGCCTGGTTGTATTCCTGGTAAGCCTCAGCCTTGATGTTCATAGCCTTGGCTTCCGCCTCACCTTTCTTGAAGATGATGTCGGCCTCGGCTTCACCCTGCACGCGGATGGCATTGGCCTTGCCTTCAGCTTCTGCGATCAGCCGCTGCTTCTCCGCTTCAGCCAGGTTCAGTACGCGCTGGCGCTCCACTTCCGCCTGCTTCAGTACTGTGGCGATCAGTTCTTTCTCATGGCGCGAGATTTCCGCTTCCTGCACCTTGATCTGCTGTTCTTTCTCGATCTGCTGGACGCGCACCTGCTCCGCGATCACCTGCTGCTGCTGGATGTTGGCCTGGATTTCATAGGCCTTGTCCGCCTGCGCCTGCTGCTTCTTCACCACTTCGGTGTATTCGGCCTTCTTGATCTCCAGATCGCGTGTCGCCTCAGCCTGCTTGGCCTGGGAAAGGGTTTCAGCCAGTACTCGCTCCTGATCGGCCTGGGCTCGGGCGATCGCAGAAGCACGCTGCGCTTCGGCTTTCTTGATCGCTGTATCACGCTCTGCTTCCGCTGCTGCAACGTCGGCGTCGCGCTTGATGCGAGCGACATCCGGCCGGCCCATGTTGGCGATGTACTCGTTTTTGTCGCGAACTTCCTTGATGGTGAATGAGATCACTTCCAGACCCATCTTGCTCATGTCGGCCGCGCAGGTGGAACGCATGCGGTCGCCCACCATTTCCGGCTCCTTAACAATCTGCTCCACGGTCAACTGGCCGATAATGCCGCGCAGATGGCCTTCCATGACCAGCCGGATCAGCCCTTCACGCTGCTGCGGCGTCTTGGTGAGGAACTGCTCTGCGGCCGTCTTGATGGAAGTTTCGTCCGATTTCACTTTGATCTGCGCTACCGCTTCCACACTCACCGCGACGCCCTGCTTGGTGTAGAGGTCCTGCTGCGGAGCAACATCAAAACCCATCAGCTCAAGCGAGAGCAACCGGTAGGTTTGAACCATGGGGTAAATTACTTTTCCACCGCCTTTCACCACTTTGGTGCCCCCGAATCCGTAAACCACCAGGGCCTCATGCGGGCCAACCTTGCGGTACAGCCGCGCAAAGGCGGCGATGGCAAACATAATCGTCAGTACAATCAACCCACCAATGATCCAGACCATCTGTAGGTCCATAGAGCCTCCTAAGCCTTTCACAAACTCTCCTTTTGCTCTGAGTCCGGCAGAATGCCGGCTTTGTCTGCAAGTTCGTTCCAGCGGCGCACGTAAGCTACGCCCGCTTCATAGCGCGTGACGACGACTTCCTCACCGCGCGCGATTTCCTCGTTCGCTTCCGCGCGGGCTGCACTGGCTTTTCGTACGCCTTGCTGTTCAAAAATCATTTCGCCGGTTCCACCACGGCGGATGACACCGCTCACGGTTCCCAGGACTCCCACCATCTCGAAGTCAGCAGGATCCATGGTGTAGTCATGCTTCATGAGCACCTTGGTCAGGAAGAGGAGCACAATGCTGCCTCCCGCGAATCCCGCAAGACTTGAAATCACCAGTCCGGCAAAAACCCAGATGTGCCGCAGATGAACCAGCAGGTATCCTGTTCCTCCGAACCACGCGAGGAAAACGGCAATCGCCATGGGATTGAGGAACATCAGCAGTCCGCCGCCACCTTTCGCGCCGTGAGCGTGACCGCCCACGTGAAAGTGCGCATGGCTGGGCAGGTGGACGTGGAGGTGAAGCGTGCCGGTCAGGAAGGAGATGGCGGTGAACGCAAACCCGACCACAAAACAGATGAGATAGAAAAGCTCCCAGTTCATGCTACGCCTCGCTTTCCGGGCCACCATTGGCCTGCGGTCGCAACACGTTCAACAATCTTTCCGCCAGTTGCGGCGTTTCCAGGATCGCGTCCAGCAACACCAGGCACCGACGCGAATCTTCATGCTTGGCCAGGTTCAACAGCGCCCGGCTCACCCGCGGATCATTGCGGAAACGCTCCGCGCCCTGGATCAACCAAAGGTCCAGCTTGTCTTCTTGTGTGCTCACATCAGAGAGCAGCTCCGTGTGAAAGCCCTCCGGATCGTCCACCAGATATCCCGGATGAACGTTGAAAAATTTCGAGAGCAACAGGCGCGTCTTGTTGGTGAGGTGCGGACGCGCGCCGTTTTCAATCTGCGAGAGATAACTCTGGCTGATCTTCTGCTTGAGTTCCTTGTCGATCGCGCGGACGACCTCTTGCTGAGTCATCTCGCGGCCGAGTCCGCGAAGATTGCCTTCGACCAGCCGCAGGTAGCGTAATTTTTCTCCGAGTTTCATTATCGCTAATCGCAATAAACATATTTCAATCTGTAATAGGTGTCAAGCAAAATCGGATGTAGACGTCTTAAATTCTTTCTTATTCGGCATCTTCTTTGTTTGCTTGTAGATGGACAGAGTCTCACCTAGGCCCTGCGGCCTAAGAAACCCGTCTAGGGCCTCTTGCATCTGACGTCTTGCTGCTGGGAACGAACCATGAGGATTCTTCGGGAAGTCACGGGCTGGACATCACTGGGATTGGCTTTGATTCTCTTCCCTCTTCCCTTGCTTCCCACACTGCTTCTGCTCGGCGGCCTGGTCATACTGGCCTCGCATTATTCCTGGGCGAAGCGCTGGCTTAACCGGGTAAAGAAACTCATCCCATCAGCGCAGCCCGCGCAGACAATTGCCGCTGAAGAGCCGGTTATCCCTTAAGCTCCTGCAACTCGCTCATTTATCAGGAATATGATTGATGGGCAGGTCCGTCTCATCAGGATGGAAAAAGAGCACTGCCTTCGACCAGCGTTGCGCTGCATCGCGAATATGCTCCTTCGATTTCGGCCCCAAAATCGGCCACATAAGTCTCAGGTGTG
>JBAIYI010000559.1:0-3293 GCA_037915955.1 Terriglobales bacterium | reverse complement strand
TCAACTACCTTTCCGGAAACTATCAATGACTTGAAGCCGCACGGCTTCGTGAATGATTACGCGAACGTTCTGGACGCCGAATCTGTCCGCCAGATGAACTTTCTGTGTACGCAGGTGAACCAGAAGGCGAATGCACAGATCGCGGTAGTGACCATTAAAACGCTGGATGGCACCAAGATTGAGACCTATGCCAACCGGCTGTTCAAGCACTGGGGCATAGGACCAAAAGCCAACAATCATGGCGTGCTGGTGCTGCTTTCCGTCGGCGACCGCAAGTACCGCATTGAGGTTGGGCGTGGCCTTGAAGCCGTAGTTACAGACCGCAAGGCGGCGGCGTTCGGACGCGAAGCTGTTCCATATCTCAAGCAGTTCGAGTACGGCACCGCGTTGCGGATGATGACGCAGCGGATCACCGATGCAATTGCCGCCGATGCTCAGGTAAGTATCCCAGAGATTCCACCACCCCCGGCCCCCGCATCGAACGCCGCAGCATACTCTTATAGCGGGGCCAGCGGCTCCGGTGGCGACGGTTTCCAGGCCGTCATGATTTTTCTGATCGTCGCAATCATCGTGGTGATCATTCTGGTTGCGGTGGCCCGAGGCACCACCTGGAGCGGGGGCGGTTATTACCAGCCGTACTACGGTTACCCCAGCGGTGGCTATGTTCATGTGGAACACAACTACTACGGCGGCTTCGGCGGCTCGTCTTCAGGCAGTACCTATTCGGGCGGTGGCGGATTTGGCGGCGGTGGAGGCTTCAGCGGCTTCGGCGGCGGCGACTCCGGTGGCAGCGGAGCCAGCGGCGATTACTCGAGCAGCAGTTCGAGCAGTGATTCCAGCTCCAGCAGTGACAGCTCAAGCTTCGGCGGCGGCGATTCCGGCGGTGGCGGAGCCAGCGGCGACTTCTAAATCCAAAGGGACCCAATCATGGCGATTGCAGAACGAGCGCTCATCAAACAAGACCAGCTGAAGGGCTTAGTCGAACGGCTGAAGAAGGTCGCGGGCGAAAACCTGGTTTCGGTAGTACTCTACGGTTCGGCTGTGTCGCAGGATTTTCACCACGGCTACTCCGATCTCAACCTCCTGTGCTTGGTGAAGGACCTCTCGGCTGCTTCCATGCAGACGCTGGGACAGGCGCTGAAGGGATGGAATTCAGCGACACCGTTGTTCTTCACGCGCTCGGAACTCGCGGCCGCCATGGACACCTTCCCGATCGAGATGATGGACATCCGCGACCAGCACCATCTGCTCGCAGGCGAAAACCTGTTCCCTGCCGGGCTGAAGATCGCTCCGGAGCGGCACAAGGCGCAGCTCGAGCACGAGCTTCAATCCAAGCTGATTGTGCTTCGGCAGCACTATATGACTTCCCTTTCAGATGCAGCCAAAGTCCGCGCTTTGATGCTCGAATCTGTATCCAACTTCGTGGTGCTGTTCCGCCATACGCTGATTGAGCAAGGCGATACCGCTCCTCGCACAAAGCGCGACACGGTGGAGCAGCTAGCGCGTAAGTGCGGCTTTGATCCCGGGCCATTCCGGCAGTTGCTCGATGTACGCGAAGGCAAGAGTAAGCCGGAGTCGCTGGATGCGCATGCTGTCTTTGCCGGATATGTTCAGGCGATTGAGCGCGTGACAGCAGCGGTGCGTGGCTGACGAGATGTCGGTCCTACCCGCACTTTAACATTCAATTCCGTATTTTTCTGCTAAGAACTTTTTCAGGCCGGGCGGCAACGTTGTTGCCAGTTCCTGCCATTGCAGGACTTTGCAACGCGTGCGCAGGTTTGAATCCCTCACGCAGCGCAACACCTGATGCCATTGCTCCAGCAGGTCCGGGCGGCGGGCATCCAGCATCACGCAGAAAGAGTTGCCGGAGGCATGCGCCGCCAGCACGTTGCGGATGAGCTGGTAGCAAACATAGTCGTCGCCGGCACGGGGCAGCTCTTCCACTTCAAACACCTCTTCCAGATCACGGTAGCTTTCCACCAGCGCGTTCGCCTGGCGCTGGAAATCGGTTTCCGTGAGCTTGGCTTCTACCAGTAACGTTCCCAGCTTCATGTCCACTTCAGTGCGATCAAAGCGTTCGACTGGAGCTTTTCGCTTGCGCCCTGAATCCTCCTTCGGTTCGGGCAGTTTCAGCGGAACGCGAGCTTTGTGGCCGAACTCCGGCACCTCAGTGATTTCGGTACCGAGTTTGCCGGCAACTTCCTTCGAATTGCATACCCTGGGACAGCAGAAAATATTCATCAGCAGCGCGTCAGAGCTGATGCAGGAATCAAGTTCGCGCCAGCGACGGTCAGCCCGCGGGAGGGCCCGGCGACCCTGCGCATGAATCTTGTCGAGGCGGCGAGCCCATTCTGGACGCTTCACGATCGCGCCATAGCTTGGACCATAGAAGTTGCCGTGGCAGTCGCCGGCATGATTTGGCGCATAAACCACCACCGGCTCCGCTCCATAGCTGAGCACGTAATCGAGTTTGTGTTTTTGCGCGAACTTATGGTTTCGCTCGCATAGTTCACGGCGGAGAGAGCTGGGATATCCGGGTGCCAGATGCATCACAACTCCCTGAGTTTACCTTTTCTTTGCCCGCTCGTCACGCGTGCGATAACGCGTGTTACTATCACGCGAGCTGCTCGTCTAAGTAGTGAATTGCTTTGGCAACCACGGGGTACAGAAGATGAAAGTGACGACCTTCCGCATCTCCACCTGTGCTGTTCTGCTGTGTTGCGCCTGTCTGAGCTTCGGCCAGCAGGAGACCGCGTCGCAAACCCAGAGTGAAGCGAAGCCTTCCCCCAGAGCGGCGAGTCTCAAGCGATCGCCAGTGAAGCCGCCTGCCGATGCCAAGCCGAAGCTTACGGAAGAGCAGAAGGCGGCGCTGCAGATTCTGGAAACCGCCGAGGGCAGCGCGCGCGGCTTTGAGGCGCCGATGCGCAGCTATTCCCTGTTTCAGATCGCTTCCAGCCTGACCAACACGGACCAGAAGAAGGCGCGCAGCATCTTCAACGATGCATTCACGGCATCGCTGGAGGTGCGCGATGACGACGACACCAAGGAGCGGCTGCAGCAGGAGGTCCTGCGCACGTTGCTGCCGTTGTCGATCACAGATGTGGAGCAGGCACTGCCGCAGGCCGAGCCGAAAGTGCGGAAGGAAGTTTCCCAGGGCATCATCTCGGCCTATACAAGCAAAAAAGAGTATGGGAAAGCGATCGATCTCATTTATCAGCTGACCGGCTGGGATGAGTTTCCTTACGGGAGCGCGACCGCGCTGATGAGCGCATTACCCGCAGAGATGTCGTCTG
>JBAIYI010000011.1:0-11384 GCA_037915955.1 Terriglobales bacterium | reverse complement strand
ACCGCAGTGAGGCAGACACCGTTCACAGCGACGCTGTCGCCCAGCTTCAGTTCGGAAGGGACTTTCCCTGCGCGGACAGTGACGCGTGTAAGCGTGCCCTTTTTGCCCTTGATCTGCCGTACGCCTGCAATCTCTCCTGTCTCCTGGATGAGCCCGGTAAACATCAGGAAGCTGCCTCCTTTACGTAAGGATCGCGCAAATAACCTTCCACGGCAAAATCCTCTCCGAATCGGTGCAGCGAAATGTGCTTCACGGCGGCAGCCTCACTCATACGCTGGAAGCCGGCGCCGCCGGCGACTGGCACAGAGCCGGTGCCGGCAAGGATCTTGGGCGCGTAATAAAGAAAAATCTTGTCCACGATTCCCGTAGCCAGAGCGGTCCAGTTAACCAGCGCGCCGCCTTCGATAATCAGGCTGGTGATTTCCAGTTCGCCCAGTCGTGCCATGGCGCCATGCAGATCCGGCCGCCCTTCACTCGAGCCCAAGGCAATCTGCTCCACTCGTATGCCGCGTGCCTGGAGTTCGCGGCGCTTCTTTTCTTCGGCGAAGGAGCACAGCACCAGAACGTCATCTTTAGCCGTCTTCACCAGTCGCGAGTCGAGGGGCAGGCGCAGCCTCGAATCCAGGATTACCCGAAGCAAGGGGCGTCGGCGCGGCAGTCCCGTGCGGTCGGTGAGCAGTGGATCGTCGGCGATGACCGTCCCGACGCCGACCATGATCGCATCACAGGCGTGCCGAAGTTGCTGCACGTGAGCACGCGCTTCGGTGCTGGTGATCCATCCGCCAGTGGCGGTGGCTGAGCCAAGAGCTGATGGGACTATGCCTTCGCCCGGGGGTGGGGCAATCTTGCCATCGAGCGTCATGCCGGCTTTGAGGGTGACCAGCGGACAGTGGCTGGTGATGTAGCGCGCGAACGCTTCATTCAGTTTGCGCGCCTCAGGTTCCATCAGCCCGAGATCGAACTGGATTCCCGCGTTGCGCAGCTTCTCTGCGCCGCGGCCTGCGACCAGCGGATTGGGATCGAGCATGGAACAGACCACGCGCCTGATGCCGGCGGCGATCACGGCATCCGCACACGGGCCAGTGCGACCCTGATGGCTGCATGGCTCCAGGTTGAGATAGAGCGTGCCGCCGCGTGCCCGCTCGCCCGCGGCTTCTAATGCCACGACCTCGCCGTGCTTTACGCCATCGTAGGTGTGGAAGCCCTCGCCCACCACCTCACCGGATGAGCTAACCACCACCGCGCCAACACAGGGATTGGGGGAAGCCAGTGCGACGCCCCGCTTCGCCAGATCGATCGCCCGGCGCATCAAGGCTTCGTCCTGCGGGCTGAAGTTCATGCCGCTTCGAACAGAGAATCCACAAAGTTTTCCGGGCTGAAAGGAAGCAGGTCGCCCGCTTTCTCACCCACGCCTACATACCGAACCGGAAGCCCGAGTTCGCGGGAAATGGCCACTACAATCCCGCCTTTGGCGGTACCGTCCAGCTTAGTGAGCACAATGCCGGTTACGCCTGCGGACTCGGTGAACAGGCGTGCCTGCTGAAGCCCGTTCTGTCCTGTGGTGGCGTCCATTACCAGCAGCACTTCATGCGGGGAGCCGGGAATGATCCGCTGAGCCGTGCGCTTCATTTTTTCCAGCTCCGCCATCAGACTTGTCTTGGTGTGCAAGCGGCCGGCAGTATCGACAATCACTGTATCGGTATGGCGTGCTTTCGCTGCGTTCAACGCGTCAAAGAGCACGGCCGAAGGATCACCACCGGGTTTGGTCTTGATGACTTCTACCCCGGTGCGCGATCCCCAGATCTCCAGTTGCTCAATGGCAGCCGCGCGAAAGGTATCGGCTGCACAAAGCAGTACGGTCTTCCCTTCCGTGCGCATGGCATGCGCCAGCTTGCCGATCGTTGTCGTCTTGCCGGTCCCGTTCACACCGACCACCATTACGACTTCCGGTTCGCCCTTGAAGGGCTTGCCGGATTTCGGCGGAGTCGATTTCAGAATGTCCTGAATCTGGTCTTTGATCAGCTTCTTGAGTTCGCTGCCATCCTTGATCTGCTTGCGATCTGCCTTCTCGCGCAGCTTGCCCAGGATCTCTTCCGTGGTTTTTGTGCCCAGGTCGGCGCTGATCAGAATGCCTTCAAGTTCGTCGAGCGTGTTGCGGTCAATTTCCTTGGTGAAAGCCAGGGCTTCATCAATGCGGTCGCTCAGGTTCTCGCGCGTGCGCGTGACCGCTTCTTTCATTTTTTCCAGGAACGTAGGTTCCGGCGTGCCGAAAAGTGTTTGTATCATTGCGAAATCATTTCAAAGCAGAGAATTCAGTAAGCGACACCAGCAAAAAAAAGAGAACTGTAAGAACAAGCCGCGCAATGGGCATAATGCGCCAGCGAGGTCGCCGACTTCTTCAGATTATAAAGGTTGGAACAGTCCGGTTTCTGGCCGGGGCGAGCTAGACTGGCTCGGCAGTAGTAATGATCTGCGGCGCTGCCTGTTCGCTTGTAACCACCGCGGCGCGCTGGATGCGCAACCGGCCGCTCTGGAAGACACGAGTCATCGCCGAGACCACGTTGGGATCGAACTTGGTTGCCGCCAGCGAGTTGATGATCCTGATCACGTATTCCGGGTCCATCGCCGCCTGGTAGGGACGGTTCGTGGTCATGGCGTCGAATGTATCCGCCACCATGATGACGCGTGGCATCAGCGGAATCTGGTCGCCCTTAAGCCCATACGGATAACCGCGCCCATCCAGCGATTCATGGTGCAACTCGATGCCCGGCAGCATGTCTCGCAGCATTTCAACCGGCCTCAGGATCGCCGCACCCTTGGTGGTGTGGGTCTTCATGATCTCGAACTCTTCCGGCGTGAGCGCGCCCGGTTTTTTCAAGATGCGGTCTTCAATGCCGATCTTCCCCACGTCGTGCAGTTGGGCGGAGATGCGGATCTTGGAGATTTCCTCTTCCTTCAGGCCCATTTCCGTAGCGATAAGCACGGAGTACCGGGTCACGCGATCGGAGTGGCCTCGAGTGTAGGGATCTTTTTCGTCGACCGCGCCGGCCAGCATTTGGATCGAGCTCAGGAACAGGGTTTCATTGGTTTCAGCGGCCTTCTTCAGATCTTCAACGAACCGCTCCAACTCGTCGGTCATGGTGTTGAAGGTCTGTGCCAGCTCGCCAAACTCGGTGCGGCTGGCCAGCTGAACCCGCTGCTTCAGGTCGCCTGCGGCGATGGCCCGGCTTGATTCTGTAAGCACGTGGAGCGGGATGGTGAGCCTTCGCGTTGCCCATACGCCCACCAGGATGCTGAACGCGATAGCGATCAGGGCAAAGCGCAGCGCCTCATGCTGCATGTCAATGGCGTCAATATAGGCGTCTTCCTGCGTCTTCTGCGCCATCACCGCCCAGCCCAGCCCGGGAACCGCAAAATAGGTTCCCAGCATGGGCACCTTTGCCTTACCTGCCTGCAGCGCATATTCCTTGGTCACGGAGAGCCGCACGTTTGAGCCTTGTTCCACAAAGCTCTTCACCAGATCGTTGGCGCTCATGTCCTGCCCGGTCGCATATTGCACGTTGGGTGAGGCCACCACCAGCCGGCCTGACTCGTCCACTACAAACGCTTCCAGCCCCTGATCGCGATCGCTGGCTTCTTTCAGCTTCTGGATCAGGTAGTTCAGGTCCACCACCATTTGCAGTGCACCCAGATAATTGCGGTTCTCGTCCAGGACAGGCTTGGTCACCACCATGACCGTGCGTTTGTGCGCGCCGGAGCCGGTTACCAGTGCGCCGCCGCTGTATTCACGCAGTTCACGAGCTGCATTCAGGGCGCGGTCCAGCTCTTTTTGTACAAACGCATCCTGCTCCACCCCGCCAGCGCCGCTCGCGGTCATCGCCACGTACTGGTTTTCAGGATTCAGCAGCCGAACCACCACAATGGTGGTTTCGGTACTGCTCAGGGTGTTGGTAAGCAGGCCCTGCACGCCCGGCAGTTTCACGCGATTTCCACTCAGGTCGCGTCCGCTGGTGATCATTACCGAGTAGGCCAAATCACTGAGCTTGCCACGAATGTCTTTTTCGCGCTGGGAAATGTCCTGCGCCAGAGTGGTGGTCAGGGTGTTTTGCAGGAGCTTTTCGTTGCGTTGCAACCGTTCCCGGTTGGTATCAACCACCTTGGTGGCGTAGAAATAAAGCGGGGCTACGCCCACGGCCATCAGGACAACAAGAATGCCGTAGATGATCGGGATCCGGGAAGGTAACGGGAGTTTCATACCGCAGATTTATCCCTCGATTGTATGCCGAAACGCCCCCGAAAATACGAAAATCCCTGCTCTGGCTACGGTTACAAAAGTACTCGCGTTCATCCGCCTGCACCGGCTCACCTTCTCTTGCGATGAGTGGATGTCCGCCAATACAACGGATCGTTTTTGTTCGGTTTCGGCCTTATTTGATCCGGGCGAGTACCAGCTGCGCCAGCGCAATCAACTGGTCGCGCGCCTTGGCGCCCCTGGGAACCACGATGTCAAAAACAGCGTTTCGTTTTCGCACCACGATTCCAGCAGACTGAGGCAGGTCGGGCATCGCGAGGCTGATTTGTGCGTTGTCGGCGCCCGCCAGCTTCACGGACCCGTATTTGCTGCCGCCTTCGCCCAGCACGGTCTTCTCAGTGGACATAACTTCCGCCGCGTTGTTGCCGGCGGGATAAAAAATGTCGAACTCCACCTTGCCCGCTGAGCTCTTGTAGACGCAGTACGCACCATCATTGCCGTCAGTGTTTGCCTGGGTCAGCGCTGAAACAGGCACGCCCGCTTTGCTGAAGTCCGCAGGCGTGAGCGCATTGCACAAAGCCTTGCCGGATGATGGATGGATCGCAGCTTGCGCAGCCGCTCCCCCATACAGAGCGACGGCAAAGACAAAAACGGTCACGCAGTATCGATTGGCAGGTGTCATGCGCAACAGAATAGCAAAAGCGGCGTGCTCCAAACCTCGCAAGGCAACAGGTAGATAGCCCACCTGCCTGGACATTTCGATCAGTTTTCAGCGGGCGTGAGATTCGCCCTAGCGGCAACAAAAACTGGGCGCCCCTTCGAGCGCCCCGGAACAGGAGAAGCAACGAGTTCGGTTAAAAGCCCAGTCCGAAGTGCATACCAAACGTTACTGGATTGGTATTTATTGCGTTCGGTCCGTTCGGACGGTTGAAGCGCACGGGCAGCACTGCTTCCGCGAAATAAGCTTTGAAGAAGCTGTTTTCGGAGCGGATGGGCCAGCTCTTGTTCACCAGCGGCGTGAAACCGAACTGGGTCGAGTTCACGTCAAAGGCCGCGCGTGTGCCCACAGTAAAGCCGTGCCCCACGCCATACAGGATTCCCGGGTGGACCAGCAATCCCACCTGTCGTGGCGTGTCCTGGATGGAAGGCACGAACTCCATGTCAAATGCCATACGCCCTTTACCCTTGATCGTCACGCCCATGGGAAAGCCGATGGAAAAATTGTCGCCAATGGTGGTGGTGTCGCCGCCTGCGTGGGTGACCAGCGGAAGCACGACGCCGATGTGTCCGCCCACCGCGTCCTGGGCAGAAGCCGGAACCGCTGAAAGCGAAAGCAGAATGATCGCGACGGCGCAAAGCGCACGCCCGATAAATTGGTTCTTGCGATCGGAACGCCTCATTATGTAAATGCCTTTCTTGTTCAACTAATTCCTGCTGCGCATATACCGGTCACAAAGAGAACCTCGCCTCTTCGTCGGGCGATTCCATCCACCGGGGCTTCCAGGTCCGGTGTTGATCAAAATTTTTGGGATGCTGGCGGAGGGAGTGAATCAGGCCGCAGCGGCACCGTGTCGCGCGGAAATCCTGCTTGCCAGTGCCGGAAGTCAGTGCGCGAAGAATACTTTTAACCCAAACTATCCTGCAACTTACCAAGGTAATGATTGGCCTGGCGCGTGTTGCAGACGAGGCCTGGCTGGCCAGGAGAACCGCAGAGAGCGTGTTCTGACGCAGCTTGGTTCCCGCTTCATGGCCGGTCAGCAGACCAGGGATCGCCAGGTCCCAGGCTTCCCCCGGTCCCTTTCGGGAACTGTGATTTTGGGCCGAAATTTTTTCCTGACTGTTTGCCGGAGTTGCCGTCTTGCATCTAATATTTTCGGGCCCCGAGACCAATTTTGCGGAAGAACTAAGGCCGCATCGATGCGGCCGTCATAGCCAATGTTCCTTTGGCTGTTAAAATTCTGATTCGTAGTAGAACCCGTGCCACCATTCGGCACCCCAAAGATGTCTAAGTTGCCTGCCTCCAAGCAAGTCTCCGCCGCTGACCTCCTATTCTCCGGAGGCGGTGACATGGGTGCGCTCATGCGCGCCAAGGATTGGAGCCGCACGCCCCTGGGCGCGCCTGAAAACTGGCCGCAGAGCCTGCGTACCGCCGTTCGGATCATCCTCCTGGCCCGCTATCCCATGTTCGTATGGTGGGGAAAAGAGCTGGTCAACCTGTACAACGATGGTTATGTCCCTATGCTTGGCAAGAAGCATCCGGCCAGCCTGGGACAAACCGCCTCAGAGAGTTGGAAGGAGATATGGGGCGCGATCGGGCCGCGCGTTGATGCGGTGATGCAGCGCGGCGAGGCCACCTTTGATGAAGCCCTGTTGCTGATGATGGATCGCTATGGTTACGTGGAAGAAACTTATTTCACTTTTTCCTATAGCCCATTGCCAGATGACGAGGGAAAAACTGGCGGCCTTTTCTGCGCCGTAACCGAAGATACTGGCCGGGTCATCGGCGAGCGGCGAATGGCATTACTGAGAAAAATCGCCAGCGCCACGGCCGACGCCAGAACAGTGGAGGCGGTCTGCGAGCGCGCAGCGGAATGCCTTGAGGAAGCCAATCTGGACTTGCCGTTCGCTCTGGTTTACCTGCGCGAGCCCGACGGGAAGACGCTGAGGCTCGCTTGTACAGCGGGTATTTCTGATGAACACCCCGCGGCCTCCGCCTTCCTCGATGTGGAGACGCCTGGACCATGGCCGGTTGCGGAGGTGCTCGGCAGCGGGACACCCGTTATGGTGGACGACCTTGCATCCAGCTTCCGTGACCTGCCCAGCGGAGGATGGAGTACGCCCCCGGAGCAGGGGATGCTTGTTCCTCTCGCACAACAAGGGCAGAGCGACCCCGCTGGCGTACTGGTGGTGGGCATCAATCCCCACCGCAAGATGGATGATGAGTTTTCCGGCTTCGTGGGACTCATTGCCAACCAGATTGCCGCCGGTCTGGCGAATGCCAACGCCTATAGCGCTGAGCGTAAACGCGCTGAATCCCTGGCAGAGCTCGATCGCGCCAAGACGACCTTTTTCAGCAATGTGAGCCATGAGTTCCGGACTCCGCTCACCCTCATGCTCGGCCCCACGGAAGATGCGCTGCGCTCTCGTGGCCGCGCGCTTACCGGCGAGGAACTGGAGCGGGTACATCGCAACCAGCTCCGCTTGCTGAAGTTGGTTAACGCCTTGCTTGACTTTTCAAGGCTCGAAACCGGACGCGTCAAGGCCCGTTATCAGCCAACGGATCTAGCCGCCTACACCGCGGAGTTGGCCAGCGTGTTCCGGTCCGCGATGACGCGTGCCGGACTCTCCTTCAAGGTAAAAACGCCATCTTTGGCCCAACCGGTTTACGTTGATCGTGAGATGTGGGAAAAGATCGTGCTTAACCTGCTCTCCAACGCGCTCAAGTCCACCTTTGAAGGCGGCGTTACTGTGGAGATGCGCATCGCCGGCGACCATGCGGAACTCTCAGTGAAAGATACCGGCACGGGCATCGCCACAGAAGAAATCCCAAACCTTTTTAAGAGATTTTTCCGCATCGAGCATGCCCGCCGCCGGACCCACGAAGGCAGCGGCATTGGACTGGCGCTGGTGGATGAACTGGTCCGCATGCACGGCGGGAAGATCTCCGTTTCCAGTGAAGTAGATAAAGGCAGCACTTTCACGGTTTCCATTCCTTTCGGAAAGTCACACTTGCCTGCCGAGTCCGTGGCAACGCACGAGGCTGCAGCACATGCCCCCGGCGCCGCGCGCAGCGCCTTTATTCAGGAAGCCATGAGCTGGCTGCCGGAGCACGAGCATTCCCCTTCAGGCGCCGCCTTTGTGGATGCCGAACATCCTCCGCGCCCCGAGCAACTCGATTTGCCCGGCGGCCGCGTCCTGCTGGTGGACGACAACCGAGACATGCGCGAATACGTGCAGAAGCTGCTGCGCGGACGCTTTGAAGTCACCACCGCTGAGAATGGACGCGTGGCCCTGGAGCAAGCGTTACAGGATCCGCCGGACATCGTGGTGAGCGACGTGATGATGCCCGAAATGGACGGCTACGAACTGCTGGCCGCGCTGCGCAACTCGCCTGCGACTGCCACGGTCCCCGTGATCCTTCTTTCCGCCCGAGCCGGCGAAGAGTCGCGCGTGGAAGGCATGGAAGCAGGGGCCGATGACTACCTGATCAAACCATTTGCTGCCCGGGAACTGCTGGCCCGTGTCCAGGCGCACCTGCGGATTGCCCGCTTCCGCAAGCAGGTGATGCAGCACGAGCTGCAGCTTGAAAAGGAACTGCAGGAAGCGCGTCGCCTGGCTGCAGAAGCCGTGGAGAACATCAGCGATAGCTTCATGGCAATCGATTTTGACTGGCGCTTCGCCTACCTGAACCCGCAGGCCACGTTGCTGCTTCGCGACGCCGGCGCGCAAGGTGAGTTGCTGGGAAAAGACTTATGGGAGACGTTTCCTACATTACCGGGAACTGAGTTTGCCGAACAGTACCGTCGCTGCATGGAACAGCGTATTCCGGTGCAATGCGAAGCCCCTTTTCACGGGCGCTGGTACTCGGCGCGCGCTTATCCCTCACCGACGGGAATTGTGATTTATGCGGTAGACATAACTGCGCGCAAAAAGGTGGAAGCCGAACTGCGGATCAAGCAGGAGCACCTGCTACTTACACAAAGGGCGGTCAGGATCGGCACCTGGGAGCTGGACGTGGAAGATGAATATCTCACCATCTCTCCGGAGTTCGCCGAGATTGCCGGGCTGCCAGCCCACCTCAGCAAGCTCAAATACTCTGATTTCCTGGGCACTCTGTTTCTCTCAGGCGACCGCAAAAAGAGTGAGGAAGCCCTGCAGCAGGCGCTGCGCAAAAGGAAGGAGTTCAGCACCGAGTTGCGGCTCAAGCGGCCGGACGGCCAGGTGCGTCTGGTCTCCAATCGTGGCAAGGTCTTCTACAATCAGGGCAAGCCCATCGTTTTGGGCGTGCTGGTGGATATCACCTCGCCAGAATCAGGTACCCCAACCGAGATTCCTTTGTCCCGGCAACCTAAACAAAAAAAGAAGGCAAAGCTGAAAAGGACCGCCTGAACGCCATTTTCTGCCACGCTTGCCCTTCTCCCGATGGCGCGATCTCCCGAGTGATACTGAAATTGCTTGCTGCCTTGTGTTTTCGCATCTAAGCTGTCCAGCGCAGGAGAATGCCTGATGATCCGCATCATCACCATTGAACGTGAGTACGGCTGCGGCGCCTCGGAGATTGCCCGCAGTGTTGCCCGGGAACTCGGCTGGAAGCTGTGGGACCAGAAGCTCACCTCGGAGATCGCCCGGCTGGCCAACTGCCACATTTCCGCGGTTGAGGAACGCGAGGAGCGCCGCGACTCTCTCTACCATCGCCTGCTCAAGTCGTTCGCGCGCGGCAGCTACGAAGCCAGTATGACGATTGATCCGCCTCACCTTGAAATGCTCCAGTCTCTTGATGCCGATGCCATTGTCCGCATTTCAAAAAAGGTAGTTGAGCAGGCCGCGGCGGAAGGAGACTGCGTGATCGTGGGCCGCGGCTCACAGCATTTTCTGCAGGATCGCCAGGACACGCTGCGCTTCTTCCTTTACGCGCCGCGTGAAGACAAAATCCGCCGCCTCATTCGCGAAGGCTCGAAAGAGGCTGAAGCCGCATCACTGATTGACAGTGTGGACCGCGAGCGCGCGGCATTTATCAAGAGTTATTTCCACGTGGAATGGCCGAACCGCCAGGTGTATCAGGCGATGTTCAACACAGGCTCCGGGCATGACGCCGTGGTGCGCGCGATTCTTGGGTTTGTGAAGACGATGCCGGCGAGGGCCGCCTAAAATCTTTCCTCCGCCTTGCCCGGCCGAGTCATCAGCTCACGGATGGCATCATGGGGCGACTTGTCCTGGTTCAAAATTGCGTGCATCTGTTCGGTGATCGGCATCTCTACCGAATGCTTTTTTGCCAGACCCATGGCTGCATTGGTGGTGAGTACGCCTTCGGCGACCATGCCGTGCATCCCCTCAATGATCTCGCTGAGCTTCTTGCCCTCGCCCAGTGAAGCGCCCACGCTGCGATTGCGTGAAAGCCCGCCGGTGCAAGTGAGCACCAGGTCGCCCATGCCGGCGAGACCGGCAAGCGTCTGCGGTTCAGCGCCGCAGGCCACGGCTAAGCGCGTGATCTCCGCGAGGCCGCGGGTAATCAATGCGGAGACGGAGTTGTGTCCCGTGCCCAGTCCGGCGCAGATGCCGGCGGCAATCGCGATTACGTTCTTCAGCGCTCCGCCCAACTCTACGCCAATCACGTCGTCATTCACATAAATGCGGAAGCGCGGATCACTGAAATCCTTCTGCACCTTTGCGGCGAGCGCCAGGTCAGACGAAGCCACCGTCACCGCGGTCGGCTTGCCTTCCACCACTTCCCGCGCGAACGACGGGCCGCTGAGCACGGCAATCCTTGGCGTAAAGTGGCAGTAGCGCTCCACCACTTCGCGGATCACCTCGCTCATGCGGAGGAATGTGTCATTCTCAATACCCTTGGTCGCGCTGACAAAGAGCATCTCCGGGCGCAGCCACTGCGCCATGTGCTCAAAGCTGCGCCGGCAATGGTGCGAGGGCATCACGCTCAGCACAATCTCCGCGCCTTCCAGCGCCTCGCGGAAATCGTTGGTGACCTTCAGCGACTCCGGCAGCTTGCAGCCGGGCAGGAACATGGTGTTCACGTGCTCGCGCGCGATCGAATCGCAGACTTCTTTTTCCAGCGCCCATAGCCGCACTTCATGGCCGCCGCGACGCGCTGCCACAGCCGCCAGCGCCGTTCCCCAGGCTCCGCCCCCGATCACAGCGATCCGGCTCATGCCTGCTTCTCCGTCGTCGCGGGCTTGGCGCCGCCGAGTTTGTTCTCATTCCCGGCCAGCAGGCGCGCGATGTTCTGGTGATGTTTGATTACAACCAGCACAGAGATGGCCGCGGCGGGGAGCAGCGATTGCCAATCACGCACGCCGAACGACCACGCTGCAACCGGAAAGGCGAGACTGCCAAGGATCGAGCCCAGGGAAACGTAGCGAGTCACGGCTACGCAAACAATAAAGATGGCCAGAGAGAC